>JAHDCZ010000004.1 GCA_020629615.1 Saprospiraceae bacterium | reverse complement strand
TTTCTTTAAAGGACAATCGCACAAAATCTCGAACACTTGTTGTAACACCGGTGGCAATCACCCAATCCTCTGCATTATCATGTTGCAAAATTTTCCACATCAATTCTACATAGTCTTTGGCATGTCCCCAGTCTCTTTTGGCATCTAAGTTTCCGAGGTACATTTTTTCTTGAAGGCCTAACGCTATTTTTGCAGTTGCTCTAGTTATTTTTCGAGTAACAAAAGTTTCACCTCGTAATGGACTTTCATGATTAAAAAGGATTCCATTACATGCAAACATGTTATAGGCTTCTCTATAATTAACTGTAATCCAGTAAGCGTACATTTTTGCTACAGCATATGGAGACCTTGGATAAAAAGGCGTTTTTTCTGATTGAGGAACTTCTTGTACTAAACCATATAGTTCGGAAGTGGATGCTTGGTATATCCTGGTTTTATCCGTTAGCCCTAAGATTCTGATTGCTTCTAAGAGTCTCAGTGTTCCAACTCCATCTACATCAGCAACATATTCAGGGATTTCAAAACTTACTTTTACATGAGACATGGCTCCCAGGTTGTAAATTTCATCTGGTTGTACTTCTTGAATTATACGAATCATGTTTGTGGAATCCGTTAAATCACCATAGTGTAGAATAAAGTTTCTATTGTCTATATGGGGATCTTGATACAAATGATCTATTCGACCAGTATTAAACAAAGATGATCTCCTTTTAACACCATGGACTTCGTATCCTTTGTTAAGTAGAAATTCGGATAAATAAGCTCCGTCTTGTCCTGTAATTCCTGTAATTAACGCTTTCTTCATTTTATTTTCAGCTTAAAACTTCTTCTTTAATAATTTGATTTACCTGTGTTAGAGGTATTCTCTCGTTACTTATTTTTTTACCCGTTGAGATTAAGTATCCGATGCCATTATGTTCCCCGTTTTTTATAGCTACGAAAGAGACGTATTTTTTGAAATTATTTACATCTAAATTTAGTAGTGAAGAACTTATTGTGGATGTTTTAGTAATGTCTTTTGGAAAAACGAGTTCGACAAATAGACTCTCTCCTCTGTTATCGACATCAAAAACATTCATGTTTTCCATTTGAAAGGATTCTAATTTTTTTTGTGCTAACGAAGCTTTTTCTTTGTCGTCAAATTCAATTAAAAAGTCTCGAGACATTCTTGGTGTCACACTGGAATAATTAGTAATTCCTATATGAGTTAAAAAATCTTCATGATCTTTTAGACGCCAGTAATAGGTAAGTTTTTTATGCGGATTTTGATGTAGTCCCGTGGCAAGAATTATGGTAACACCTAAATTTTTAATTCTTTTTAAAGTGTTGTCATATTCTTCCAAGATTTTAATAAATGGATCATAATCTTTAGGGCAATACCACTCTGGATTTTTAATATCCCCTTGATATGCTGAAGAACTAAACAAATAGTGGTGTTGAATATGTGCTCCAGAATTCAAAAATAAGTTTGAAAAGTCTGGTGTGTTTTTTTTCCAGAGTTGGATAAAAATATCGGAAAGAAGGCTGTCGAGTACCACAGCTTTTGCACCTGGCATTTTTTTGTTTAAAACAGTTTTAATATAATGCGGCCAGCGCCTTGGATTAACATAACGTAAAAAACCAAATAAAATTGAGACCATAGAGCTGACAGATAATTTGGAATTAGCGTTGTTGTTAACAGAATCTTGGATAGCATTAGAAATAGCCTTTATTGAATTATTTCCGGTAATCTGGGTTTTAGTCCAAGGATCGGGAACAAAGAATGCGGCATTTTTTAATTTATTGGATGCATTAAACGGGGAAACGGCAGCAACTGACTTTCCTTTGGATTCTAATTCTTCAAAAATTTGATTAAGTTCAGGATGCTCGACAATATCTCCCAACCTAAAAATTTGATGTTCATCATAGGTTTTACCAGTATGTACTGTAACCCATTGAATCCAAGGTTCTAACAATCGGTATTCGGACTCAGAGGTAGTTTCTACTATCCCGAATTGATCGAATAGGGATTTAAAAGTTGGCAGTTTGCCTTTTGAAATATAATATTTAATGTAATCGAAGTTTAATTCGTTTAATCCAACTAGAATAACTTTATTTTTCATTTCTGTTCTTAAAGAATTGAGGAATTCTACTTAATAGTCTTAAAGGTATAGCAATCATTGCTATGCCAACAAGTTTGTTTTGTGAATACGTTTTAAAATAATCTTTTATTAATGTATATCTTATTTTTAACGAGCCATTACTTGCTCCTCCTTCTCTCATTTTGACTATTCTATGATCGATGTAGTCACTTTTTATTTTTTCTACAAAGAATGCCCTGAAAAGCCAATCAAAATCTGCTGCAATTTTAAATGATAAATCAAAATTTCCAACTTTATCGTAGGTTGTTTTTTTAGCATAAAATCCAGGATGTGGTGGTTGCCAAGCTATCCAGATCAAATTTTTCTTAAAAGTACAACTATTCCAAACACGAGTTACTTTTTTTAGATCGTGAGTAACGTACTCTATATTACCATAAACTGCATCTAATTCTTTGCTTTTGAAGGCTTCTACGATATTATAAATTGCTTTTTTATCGTAAAGGATATCATCAGAATTAAGAATACCAATAACATCACCTGAAGCATTTTTTAAACCTTTATTCATCGCGTCATAAATTCCCTTGTCTTTTTCTGAAATCACTTTAGCAACATGAGAAAATTCCTTGACTATAGACAAGGTGCTATCGTTACTGTTGCCATCAATAATAATGTGTTCAATATCTGAATACGTTTGCTGAGCTACGGACATAAGGGTATCTCGAATGGTTTCTCCACTGTTATAAGAAGTAGTTACTATAGAAACTTTCAAAAGAAAATGTTTTCGAATTTTTTAGACAACAGTATAATGTGTTTTTCATAATCGAAAGAAGTCTTTGACTCTTCAGGATTTTCTGACACAAATTTTATTTTTTTGGCTAAGTCATTTGGATTAGAATGTTCAAAAAATACTCCATGACTTTGTAGTTGTTCTTTGTGAATTTCAATATCAGAAGCGATTATATTTGCATTTAGTGATTTTACGTCTTCTACAACAGTACTCCATCCTTCAAACAAACTTGGCTGAATAACAGCAATAGAATGTTTCATTAGGCTTAACTGTTCATCTCGCGGGATTAAGCCCAATAGTTTAATATCTTCATTGAGTTTGTTTTTTTTAATTAATTCCTTAAGTTGATTGATGTATTCCGGGGATCGATAATCTTCCATTAAACCAGTCATTAGAACTTTAAAGGAAAAGCCTTCATTTTTAAGAATGGCCAAAGCTTTTAATAATGTTATATGGTTTTTGTGTTTATAAAACTGGTTTGAAACCAAAAAGTAAGCTTCTTTGATCTTATACTTTTCGAATAGGAATTCTTGGGAGACTAAGGAATCGTTGTCAACTAAAGAAACAAAAGGCATGACTGTAGTCTTTATTTTTGATATGTCGTAAAGGTTTTTAAAGTGCTTCAAAACATCAAGACTAGATAAAACTAGGTGATCGGTATTTTTTAAAAGGAATTTCAGTCTGAATTCTCTGAGTCGAATATCAACGGCCTTAAAATATTCAGGATAAAATTTATGCTGTAAATCTGGATACCATGAAACCAAAGGAAATTCAGCGTTAATGGGTACAGGAAAGTCATTAAATGGATATAAGCCATCTAGTTTATTATCGACGAAGACTTTTTTGAAAAATAAATTTTTTCTACGTATCATAGAAAAGAAAAAGCATTTCTTTGCTTTATACTCTCCAAGGTCAACAAATTCTAATTTAGGATAACTAAAAAGCTTTTTAAATCTTTCTGACTCATTCGAATAAAAAATCACGAAAGTTGGAAGTTCGCTAATTGATTCTTTTCTATAATTGAAACTATTGATCAGATTTACAATATAGTATACCCCTCCGAGCCATTTAGATGTAAATGTAAAAACGATTCCTATACGCTTTGTTCTGCCCAATTGAAATATTTATTTAAACCGTCCTTAAAATTCATGGTTTGTTTGTAACCGATTTTCTCCAACTTTTGAATATCCGCTACCCAATTGACTGGATCTCCCTTTCTATTACTACCTGAAAATGAATAGTCAATCGGACTAACGAAATTAGAAAAGTACTGTTGAACAGCATCCTTAATAAAAACCTCTTTTCCGTTTGCAACATTTATTGCTGCTCCATCAAAAAGACCATTCTCACTAAACAAATCAATTATATAAATAACATCATTTACATGAATAAAATCTCTTGACTCATTTCCTGATCCAAACAATGAAATTTCTTTTCCCGAAGTTGCCTTTTTGTGTAGATCCCAAAAGAGTTGTTTTTTCAATCCTTCTCCATAAGCAGAAAAGATTCTTAATGACTTAGTTTTTATTTGATAAAAATCAAAAAACATTTTGCACACCATCTCAGACATTAATTTATGTCTTCCATAAGGAGAAACAGGACTTAAAGACTGACTTTCTCTTATCGGCAATGTATCGGGATTTCCATAGACGGCAGCACTAGAAAGATTTATAAATTGGCAGGCTGGGTTGAAATTTTTAATAGCATTCAAAATTTTAAATACGTTATGAGTATTTAGATTAAAATCTCTCATTGGATCCTTTAGAGAGTCCGGAACACTTGCTGCTCCGGAGCAATTAATGCATATATCAAATTCTTCTTTTTGAAAGATGGCGTTGTAATCAGAATTTCCAGCATGAATGAGAAAATAATTTTGGGCTTCGTAATCTACGATCACGTCACATCCAAATACCGAAGTATTTTGTTTTCTAGAAAAATAAATAAGCGCTTTTCTTCCAATGAAACCTTTAGAACCGATGATTAAAATTTTCTTCATAATTATGAACAGCTAATTGCTTTAAGATCATTTACTATTTGAGTCGATAATTCTTTTGCACTAGTTTGATTTAAAAGAACCCAATCTGTTGAAATTCGGTTTCCGCAGGGATATTGAGGCAAAATATAAACAAAAAGCGTTTTAAGATACGCTTTGTATTTCAATGTCCATAATAAACTTAGTATTGATAACCCTTTTGCTTGCACAATTGGTTTTGCCACAATTTGCGGAAAGAAAGCATACTTAAAACTTTTAGGAACCAAAGATTGATGCGCAGGATTAATTTTATTTCGAAAGGTATCTACTAACAAACCTATCCCTTGAAATGTAAAAAACGATATTCCAATTGGAAGGGGTATTTGCGAAAGCTTGTGACGGACAGAAAAACCATTTGTAAAAAAAGTGTCAACAACTAATTGGCTGTATTTAAAGAAAATAAGAATGAGTAGATTTATAAGTACACTAAGTGTTGCTATCTTTTTAGGATGCAAATTTTTACGCACTACGAAATAACTAGTGACAACATTTATACCAATGCAAAAAATAAATAATAAAAGAATTATTGGAGAATTAAAGGCATAAAAGACAAAACTGAATAGAATCAATATCCAGTTTTGTATTGACTTCACATTGAAAAAAAGCACAGAGCTTAATACAACGAGCATAATAAATTCATGGCTATTGAATAGCATTATTTAGTTCTTAATCTTTTCGAATGGCCAAAAAGGTATGTAATCTTCCAGGCAAATTATTCAAGCGTACTTTTACTAAGTATAAAATGAAATCAGAAAGAAGAGGGATTCTTCCAAGAAGGGAAAATTTACTTTTCACCTTTTCTTTTCCCCAAGGTGAATAATTTATGGCAGTCTGAGTTGCATCAAGACTTCGTACAATTTTTAATCCAGCATTTTTTATTGCCGAAGAATATTCTTTTAATGTGAAAGCATTTTCTCCACCATAGAATTTATGCAAAGGGTGACGGTTTAAAAAAGCCTCTTTATCAGAATCATTCTTAATGACATGATCCCTTGTGGTTATAAAAACGCCATTTTTTTTTAGTACTCTAGATGCTTCTGAAACAAATTCTTTTAGGCTATGGGCATGATGCATTACTTGTCGACCATAAACGACATCAAAAACATTATCCTTAAAAGGTAATTTTTCTCCCCAAGCCTCCACAACATCAACTTTTCCAGTTACATTAAATAAAGAACTTAATTTTCTTATGGCACCAGCACCGACGGTATCACTAGGATCTGGCTCCAAAGCCGAGACAGTATGTCCACTTAGTGCAAATGAAATACTCGCAATTCCATTTCCTGCTCCTAGGTCTAAAATTTTTAATGGCTTTTCTTTTTCAGATGTAAATGAAGTAATCTCTTTAAGAGTAACGTGAAATTCTTCACTCGCCAAAAATCGATTCACATTGTTTTCTAGATCTTCTTCAATATAAGTTTCGAAAACAAGGTTTTGAAAATCTGGATTATTTCGAATTTCTTTAATTGTTTCTTCCCAAGTCATTCTTATTAAGCTTTGGTAAACTGTATTAAACAAACACTTCTGCAATGAGCAGCACCATCATCTCCTTTGTCTTCACCGGTATGAGGGTTAAAAGAAGTAGAATTAAGACAATCTTTTTCTTCTGCCATTTGCCAGGTGTCTTTTTTATATAGAGCGTATTCTGTTTTCACATCTCCTCTTTCAGCAAGATAAGAAGTTATTCTTTCGACCATTTCTGAATCAAATTGTTGAAAGAAGCCGTAGTTTTTAAATATTCCAAAAGGGAATGTCAAAAGAAAATTTCCTTTGGGTTTGAGAACTCGCTCCATTTCTTTAACTGCAATTAGATATTCGTAACTCTTTAATTTTACATTTTCAATTTTTTCAAGATCGTAGCCGTAGATATTATTATCCATATCAATGTGCTCTATTGTGGACTGGCTAATTACTTGATCGAAAGATTCATTTTCATATTGCATTTTTCTTAAATCTCCATAATCATACGTTACGTTTTTGTAGCTTTTAAAACTTGGCGTCTCAGGATAAAAAGTATAAATGTTAAGATGTGCACTTTTAATATATTCATGTTCTAAAACAAACTTAAAATTGAAGGTTGATCCAGCATCTAACATTTTTTTGGAATCCTTTGACATTCGTGAAAAAATCCAAGGATATTCTATAGTTCTCTCGTCGAGTTTATATCCAAAAGGAGCATCTAATTTTCCATTTTTTAGTTTTGTTAATAAACTCGAGTCATTAATGTTCTTTTCGATTTCTTGAAAACGGTAATCCAAATACCCAAAAGACCAAGGGACCTTTCCATTTTTTTTGTAGAAATTGATCTTCATCTTTTTGACCATTGAATTGTTATTCAAGATTGAATAAAATGGATAAATAAGTTTCTTTAAGTTGTGATTCATTCTTTTAAATTCTTTATCAATTTTGCGGGATTACCACCAACCATGGTAAATTCTTTTACATCTTCGGTTACTAAACTTCCTGCAGCAATTATAGCCCCTTTCCCAATAGTTACTCCTTTTAGTATGTTGACACTACAGCTAATCCAGACGTGATCACCTATAATTATAGGTTTAGTTAAGATTGAACCCTTTGATTTTGGGTGGCCATTTATTAAAAGGTTTTTATAACTCTGAGACCTTTCTAGGTGATTAATTTCGTGAGAATTTGAATCGATTATATTAACTTGGTGCGAAATTAAAACATCATTTCCAATTTCAATATTATCTCCTGACCAAATTCGAACATCTTGACCGATATAGCAGTTGTTTCCAATTTTCATTCGTCCACCGTAAGGAAAGACTAATAGTTCTCCTTTAATAATGGTATTACTTCCAACCGAAATGCTTTTTACGTCTTTCGCAATATTGAAGACTTTCGATTCTATAGAAAAAGTACTATTTGAAGCGGCCTCAACTTGACTCTTACAAGCCAGATCGTGTAAATACTCCCTTATTCTATTAAGAGTCTTTTCCAATGTGAATATCAGTTGACCTACCACGATTTTTTCTTAAGTAACCTAAGTTTTAATTGTAGAAATATATTTTTTAATGTATATGGACTGTATTTTCTTAAATGTTTTTGCAAAGCGGCCAAAGCTTTATAATTAACCTCGATAAGATCAGGAAAGTGCGTTATTTCATACGTTACATCCCACCCTTCCTTTACATAATGGTCGTCTATAGATCCATGTTGTCCTGAATTGTCAAAATCATTATGTTGTATCATTGGATAGTCCGGATAAAGTACAACTCCATCGGTTTTAAAAACCGACCACCAATATTTTATAGCCCATGATCCGAAATTGTTGTTGTTCATTTGGGATTCCAACATTTTGGAATAATCATAAGAATTGTTCAAATTAAATGCACGCCTTAATTTTTTATCCGTTGATAACTTTTCCCAACCAGTTGCATCTAAACTGATTTCTTCCCAAGCTCTTTTCCATGTCCCCCAACCGATAGTATTGGTCAACGGTAAAAATATTGAGGAGTTCTGAGGCTTTATTTCAAAAGGGAACAAAAACCCTGAAACTTGTTTCACACGAGCATTTTTTTCATACTTATTCAGTGCTTCGTTCATGTAAACCAGAAAGTTATCACCAATAAGTAAATCATCTTCTAAGGCAATTACTTTATCATGTTTCTTTAAGACGGAAGAAATTCCTTTAGTGACATTTTGTGCTAAGCCTTTATTAAACTCAGATTCTATAACAATTACCTCTTTAGCCCATTTTTTACTTTTAACGACTTCTTTTACATCATTAATCTTTTGACGAACTGAGTCGCGTGCGTCGTCTTTTGGTCCATCGCAAAACACATACAAGACGGATTCATTGGCTAATTTTATTTTAGAGAAACACTCTAAAGTAATTAGCGTGTGGTCAGGTCGATTGTATGTAAATATTGCAATTGGGGCTAAGGTCTTCATGGTTTTAATTCACTATAATTTTTGCGCGATATACCAGCAAAATATGCTAAAACTATCCAAAAGCCATAGCTGGCAAATAAACTTCCTGATGTAATACTTGCTAAGATTACCGATAAGGATAGTATTGAAAATTCAAGAAGTTGATATTTATTAATAACTAAAAAGAAAACCTTATAAAGCGTATAGATTATCAATGAAAAGAAAATCGATCCTCCTATTAACCCAAGAGCCATTAAAGATTCTAAGAACAAATTGTGTGGATATCCACCTAATTTGTCTACAAATTGATCACCAATAATTGGATTTTCAACAAATTGATTCCAAGCAAATAGATATTTATCATCACGATTATCCAAAGATGCAGCGTATGAACCTGTCATCCAAGCTTCTATTCTTTTAAAAACAGTCAAATTAGACCAATCTATTTTTGGCGCAATACCGTAAAGAAAAATAAATAAGGCCACAATTGGATAGGCAAATAGTTTGGCAAAGAAAACAGATGATTTACGCGCCGTATACAATTTTGCGATTAATATAAAAAAAGAAATAACGGCGAAGGAAATTAGAGGACCTCGTGATGCTCCAAGGAGAAGAACAAATAATCCCAAAATAAAGAATCCAGAAAAAAGTAATGAATGTTGCCATTTTCGACCGCTTATGGAGATCAATGAAAGAAGCGCTAAAAGTTCTCCGTGATAAGCTATTGTAATTGGATTTAGAATATCCATTTTTTTACCATCTAGTTCAAAAGTAAAACTCAATCTAGCACCAAGATCAACTGGATTAATTGTTTTGAACAGATAAACGCATATCAAGAGTATTGAGATATTAGAAAGAAGAATTGTTAGAAAGATAAATTTTTTGGCTTTATATATATTTACGAAACGCATAGTTAAAATACCCGCAAGTGCTGCTAAAAACCCATTTCCGAAAGCAAATGAATAGAATTTAAACGGAGTATAAGAACTAAAACGAATACCAAGAAATTCTCTATCGTAGACTAACCGAACGGCATACAAAATCCAAAATATTATGATTAACCAACAACCAATTGAAAAACGATGCGCTTCTTTTCTTAAAATCCCTCCAAGAATTAAGAAGATGCTCATTGACAAGTATAAAGTTCGCAAGGCAATATTGAAAGGAGTAGAATGAATGCTAAACAACACGGGTATAGCCGATGTAATTGGGAATGCAAAAACCAATAAACAAAAATGAAGTAAAGAGATATTCCCTAGAATTTTAGTTGAGAACAGCTTATTCAATAAACTAGTTGTGGTATTTAAAGGTTGTTTATTCAAAAGTATTTAAATATAGATTATATTATAGACCATCTTTAATTCCCTCTGTTATAAGATCAATATATCTAGAACTGTTTTCATCAAAAAAGTGATTGAAATCTTGTTCAGAAAACTTATTTTTTTTTCCTCTTGGGCTAACATTATAAAAGTATCGTTCACTGCTCCACCAAATTATTCCTGAAACTCTTTTGCCCTTATACTTTGTGGAAACAATCGTTTTAATTGAATTTTGAAACTCTGTGTCATCAATAAAAGTCATTCCTCTTTTTTTGTTACTATTATGATATCGATGCCAAACAAATGGATATACCGGCTTATTGGTCGATTCTGCTAAACGTAAACTTTCTTCAATATTTTCTCGAATATATGCTTCGTCACTTCTTTTGTTAACATCAATATCATCTGCATAGAAATCATAAACGGAGGGAAAGACAGCATCCATTTCTTCAATTAATGGTAAAAGTTTATCGTTTTTTTCTTTCCAGCTTTTGTTTCGGTTCCAATAATTCCTCCAAGGAAAACCATAAAACCCAATTGTTGCTTCTGGTCTTAGGTTCTTAAAATATCTAAGAATTTCTAAATAATAATTTAACGTTTGATTAAAAGACTTATTTGTTTCAGCTCGATTTAAACTAATCATCTTTTGGCCTTCTATATCAATGACAACTAGCGCAGTAGATTTTGGATTTGGCAATACTCTTTCTAAATACTGTTTGATTTTGGCGTAATCGACGGAATAGGATTTTGGATTGTCAATTGCTCCACCATTAACAAGAATTGCCTTTTTAATATTCTTAGATTCTAATTTTGCCTTCATTTTAGGAGAAACTCCGGCTAAGGAAGTAAAAACTTTAAAACCAGATATTTCATAAGTATCCATTCCGACATCAGCACGAGCGCTAATGCTTTTAGACGTTTGACACCCAAATGAAAAGCAAATAATTATTAATAGAATGATTGAATACTTCATTTTAAGAAATTTTAGACCAAACAGTCCTATTTATATAATCAGTATACGAAAGTAGAATTCGTAATACTTTATCAGAGACATTAGGCATTGAATAATCATCAACTTCTCTTAATGACCTTTCTTTTCCGCGTTTTTGGTTTTCAAGAACAGCCATCCCTTGCATGACTCTTTCAACGTTAAGGCCTACCATCATAACCGAGGCTTCTTCCATTGCTTCCGGTCTTTCATGAGCTTCTCGAATATTAAGTGCTGGAAAGTTTAGAATTGAGGATTCTTCAGATATGGTTCCGCTATCGGATAAAACAGCCTTTGCATCTTTTTGTAACCGAACATAATCGAAAAACCCCAATGGTTTTAAAAGCTTAACATTTGGATGAAAACTAACCTTTAACTGTTCCACTCTTTTTCTAGTTCGTGGATGAGTTGAAACAATAACAGGATAATCATATGTCTTGGCAACAGAATTTATAATGTTCACTATTTTAAGAAATTGTCTATCTGTATCGACATTTTCGGCTCTATGTGAAGACACTACAAAGTATTTACCCTCTTGAAGATTGAATTTATTCAACGCATTAGAGGAATCAATTTTGTTTTTATAAAAGCTTAAAACTTCGTACATGGGACTTCCCGTTTTAATAACCCGTTCGGGCGAAAGCCCCTCGCGAAGTAAGTATTCTCTCGCTATGGAACTGTACGTTAAATTTATATCACTAACGTGATCTACGATTCTTCTATTGATTTCTTCGGGCACCCTTAAATCAAAACATCGATTTCCAGCCTCCATGTGAAAAACAGGAATTTTCATTTTTTTGGCAGGAATAGCGCAAAGGCAACTATTCGTATCTCCTAAGACAAGAAAAGCGTCAGGACTTTCTTGTCTTAGAATTGGCTCTATAGCAGAAATAATATTACCAATGGTATTAATTGCAGAATTTCCAGCAGCGTTGAGAAAGTGATCTGGTTTTTTTACATTTAAGTCATTGAAGAATATTTCATTTAGTTCGAAATCGTAGTTTTGACCAGTGTGGACAAGAACATGTTCTATTGCATGGGAGTTATCTAAGGCGGCCAAAACTCGAGATAATCTTATGATTTCTGGTCTAGTTCCTACAACGGATACAACTTTAAATTTTTTAGTATTCATTTTGAATTATACGTTTACAAAATAAGTATCAGGATTATCTTGATCATAAGGTTCATTAATCCAAAATAGAGTAAGTAGTTCTTCATTACCGATATTAGTAATATTGTGTGTATACCATATAGGCATATCAACATAAGATGGATTGGAACCATCTAGTTCATAAGAGATTACTTCTTCAGAATCTATCTTTCTTAAATCAATCCTTGCTTTTCCTTTAATGACAGCAAATCTTTCTGCTTTTCTAGTATGAAAATGATTACCTCTAGTAATTCCTGGTTTGGTCGTAGAAAAGGAAAATTGACCGGTGGTGTTTGCTCGAACAATTTCTACAAAGGCGCCACGATTGTCCTTGTGTTCAATAAATGCTTTAGGATAATATGAGTGAGGAACATAACATCGAAAGGTATTAAATAAGTCCAATTTAAAAGGACTCATTAATGAGGGAAATTCGCCTTTGACCAAATATTTAGATTTAATGTCTTCTAAACTTTTTAAAAGTTCAGATACTTTAAGTTCATATTGATGAGGAATTGAAACCTTACCCTCTACACCAGTAAAAATCAAATTAGAAATTTCTGAAACGAGTTTGTTAACATAAATTAGTTTCAAATTACCATCAACATGAATTTCTGGGGTTTGGTTATTCACTAGTTTATGGCAAAATGTGGCAACGACAGAATTATAGTTCGGCTTACCGAATGGACCAAAAACATTTGGTATAACGATTCCAGTGGTTTTTGCATTATTTTTACGACCCCATGATTCTAACAATAAACGTCCTTCTTTTTTGGATTGCCCATATAAATTGTCTTGATCCTCCTGAGTTGATGATGAAAACAATATGTGAGGTGTTGCATTAGTTTTTTCGCACGAATTAATAATCTTATGGACCAACTTAAGGTTTTCAGAGTAGATAACGTTTTGATCTTCATGTCGATTTAGTGCCGCCAGATGAACAATAACATCACAAGTTGAAACAAAAGAATCTAGTTTAGAAGGATTTGAAAAACTATCTCTTTCAAATTTAATTAGACTGATTTCTTCTTTCAAATTTAGATAGTTATAAAGATGTCTACCTATAAATCCATATTGTCCAGTAATTCCAATTTTCATTCTTTCAATTTTATTTACCAGGGATTCCAATAATTTTTATCAAACCGAAAATCATCTTCTAGAGATTTTTCTAGGGTTGTATCAGAAAAAACTAAAAGCTTAGCGTTTGGCTCCAAATTTTTAATGCCAGTAACGAATCCACCAGGTACGACTAGAGTTTGATGTTTAGTACAATCAAGGGTTAGTTTATCTATTTTTAGTTCGATAGATGGCTTTTGCCAATCGTCTATTTTAATTAGATTAATTTCGAAACGACCATTTAAGACAGTAAAGAATTTGGATTCAAATTGATGCCCTTGCCAGGCTCGTATAGTATTGGTTTCTTTACAAGTGATTTGATAAAATCTCTTGACTGTTTTCAATGAAAGCTTATTGTTATATCGCAATTCACCTCTATCATCTTGGTGAACATGCCCTTCAATCAAAGACCATGATATTTTAAGATTGGACATCAGATTTAATAAAATCTAATTTTAAAAGTAGATTCTTTGTTCCTTCTACGTCTAATCTTGTTGTATTGTGAGAATGATAATCTTCAATTTTTGAGACATCCTTTTCTCCAGAAGAGAAGTATTTCTCATAATTTAAATCTCTATTGTCAGCAGGAATTCTGTAATAGTTTTCAAGATCTTCCGCCTTAACCATTTCTTCTCTGTTGACTAAAGACTCATAGAGTTTCTCCCCATGTCTTGTTCCAATAATTTTTATTTCGTTTTGGGAAGTATATAGTGACTTTAAAGCTTCCGCCAATGTTTCTATAGTAGAAGCTGGAGATTTTTGAACAAAAATATCTCCTGGGTTAGCATTTTCAAACGCAAAAAGAACTAGATCTACAGCGTCTTCTAAAGTCATCATGAATCTTGTCATATTAGGATCCGTTATAGTAATATCTTTTCCAGCTTTTATTTGGCTTACAAAAAGAGGAATTACGGATCCTCTGGATGCCATAACATTTCCATACCTAGTGCCACATAAAACAGTATTGTTCGCATTTCTAGATTTAGCAACCATAGTTTTTTCCATAAGAGCTTTAGACATTCCCATGGCATTGATTGGATAAACGGCCTTGTCTGTACTTAAAACAACTACTCTTTTCACATTATTTTTTATTGCCGCTTCCATGCAATTGTTTGCGCCAAGGACATTTGTCTTTACCGCTTCCACGGGAAAGAATTCGCATGATGGAACTTGTTTAAGTGCTGCCGCGTGGAATACAAAATCCACTCCTCTCATTGCGTATTCTATGCTATTATAATCTCTGACGTCACCTATAAAAAATTTAACTTTATTATTTTGAAGCCGCCTTCTCATATCATCTTGCTTCTTTTCATCTCGACTGAAGATTCTAATTTCCTTTAAATCAGAATCTAAAAATCTATTCAGAACGGCATTACCAAAAGAACCTGTTCCCCCAGTGATTAAAAGAGTTTTATTTGTAAACATTGTTTAGATTTTAATTAATTGTTGCCAATTCAGGCTAAAGACTGAATTGTGTTGTTAAATATTTCTTTACATCGATCAGGATGAAAAACTTCATGTAGTGTTCGTTGTTGATTATGTTCAAAACCATCAAGAAATTTTTTCGAAAGAAGTATATCTATCGAATTCAAAATTTCAGCACTATTAAATGAATGACAAGATACCCCAACCTTTTGTTGATTTATAAAATTGGTAGGAGTAGAATCTTTTGGTCCATGGAAAAGTACAGGAGTGCCAGAAGCAATATAAAATGACATTTTTCCAGGAAAAGCTGTTTTAACAAAAAAAGAATATTTCGGACTCATCCAGTAAGGTAGATACGCAATGTCAGCTTCGTTTACAGCAGTTGAGGCGTCATTAAGAGGTTTTAATTTTTCATAATTTACCCAAGGTCTTTTTTTAGCTCTTCTCGAAATATTTCCAATACATGTTACTTTAATCTTTTTATGAGCATTGGAGTTATTTCTTTGCTCTACTGCATCTAAAAAGGACTCCCAAGGTTTATATGCGTAAAGAGACCCAGCGAAGACGATTTTAATTTTATCTAATTTATTTATTTTGTTTTTATAGGGCTTCCATGATTCCTTTGGAGGGCAAAACACCATTGGAGTCGATGGATGATTAAATTTTTCTTTATATAAGAGACTCATGTAATCGCTAACAGTTATGCTATGTTTAGCAGAAGTCATTGCTTCATCAAAAAATTGTAACATTTTTTTTCTTGTAAATAAATCTAATCGAAGGCTTTTAGCAAGATATTCTGGTGTGTCCCAAATGTGAGTTACAATTTTATTTTTAGTTAAAGTTTTTATTTCTGACATTATCTGAATTACAATAGGACTATTTAAAAATCCCCAAACAACATCTATTTTTTTCGTTAGAATGACGTTTTTAATCTTAGATAAACAGAGTGACAAATGCTTTTTACGAAATGTCCAAAAGTTAAAGCTAGATAATCCAGGTAGAGCTGAAGTTTTAATTGAATGTTGATAAACCTTATAGTCGTGAAAATGATCATTATCAATCAGCTTTCCAGAAACAGGTGAAAACCGAAAAATATTTTTTTTTGGATATCCTTCAATCATTGAATTAATAAATTGTTCACCGACTCCTACTTTATCATAACCACCAACAATGATCAATATGTTCTTATGATCCTTCACTAACTATTTGATCACTGTTTTATAAAGAGTGTAAATTTGTTGTGAAATGTATTCCGGATTATTAACCTTTATGAACCTATTCCTGGCATTTGCTCCAAGAGTTGATCTAAGTTCTGGATCATTAGCCAGCATAAGCATTGCATCTACTAATTCTTCAGGAGCTTGTTCATTAATTAATATTCCATTGACTCCGTTTTCAATAACATCTTCAATTTTATCTTCCATGGATAAGATAGATGGCATTTCATATAAACCGGCTTCACACACACTTCTTGGAGGAGAATTTAAACGCATAGGCGCCAACATAACATCTGATGTTTTTAATACAGTATCAATGTCATCCACATGTCCAAGAAGTTCTATGTTTTTTAAATTTTTCGATTTTATAAGATTTTGAAAATGTTGCGCTTCCTTAAAATCTAGAATTCCAAACGCAGCAAGAAGTTTTTGTTTTAAACGCAATTTGCTAGGATCATAATTATTTACTTTCCCAGCGATTTTTATTTTTATTCTTGGATCTGCAATTAATTTTTCTGCTGCTTCAATCATTTCGTATACACCTTTTGATTTACGGAATGCAGCTAAAGAAAGAAATATGACATCATCAGTTATGGTCTTATTCTTTTTTGTGATTTCCGGTATCTTTTCAACGGGGTTATAAATAATGCTTTTTTGTGGAAGATCAGTAAGAAAATTTGCCAGACTTCCAGAAATACAAATCACATGATTTGCATATTTTTTTAGCTTATTAATTACGTATTTGTTTAACTGGGGATAATCTTTGTGCTGCATAGTTCGCGCATGCATGATTACCGGGATATTCAACTCGGTTGAAATTTTTGCTACATTTAGTAAGCCCAATTCATTACAATGAACAATATTAGGGTTGATCTTCTTTATAGTCCTTTTTATCTCCGCAGTAAATTGACCAAAGAACAATGCCCTAAAAAAGTGGAATGGAGTATTAGAATACCCAACAATTGTTTGAATTACAGAGAGCGGTCTTTGTTTGACGATATGAACATTTGATGTAAAGCTACGAAAATAGTCTGCTGCAGCTCCTTCAGGCGAAATAATATGTGGTTCTATCCCTTTATCAATAAGATTGGGAAGAATAAGCCCTAAGCTTCGACAAGGTCCACCATATGTGGCGCAATGATGAACATAGACAACTTTGATAGGATTATCTTTATTCATTCTGTGTATTGTTTTCTTGGCGAATAATCGATTTTTTGATCCTTGACCATCCTTTGTACTCTTCGATTGGAATAGCTGGACTTCCGATAACCGTAATGTTTTCAGGTATATTTTTAACCACAATGGCACCTGCTCCAATGGTTACATTTTTACCAACGTTAATCCCATTTCGAGTAATTGATTGTATGCCCATATAAACGTCTTGTGCCAAAACTGTTGATCCTCCTGTTACACACTGACAAGTGAGAATAGAATTTTTTCCTATTATACAATTATGTCCTATGTTCACAAAGGATCCGATTTTGACACCATCTTCGATAATTGTATTATCCAAGGCACCGCGGCGAATAGTAGCACTTGGTCCCATTACGACATCATTTCCAATTTCAACACCACCGAGTTGAGGGAATTTATTCCAACCACTTTCATCTTTCTCGTAACCAAGACCATCTGTCGCAATTGAGCAATTCGCCTTAATAACACAGTTTGATCCAATCGTTGTGTTATTGTGAATTACAACGTTGGGATGTATTTCTGTACCATTACCAATTGTTACATTCTCCCCGATGTAAACATTACTACTTATTGTTATTTCCTTGTTTAATCGATGATAGTTGGCTTGGTTTGAACTTAACTTTAATCCTAAGTTAGAGAAGTGTTTCGTTAAGATTTTTGCGAATATGAGCCGAGGACTTTCTTCAGTAATTAAATAGCAAATTTTATCAGAAATTTCGATTAAGTTAAAGTCCTTATCGGAGATAATTAATGCTCCCTCAGTAAATTGGTCAATAAAAGAAACGTTTTTGAGCCAATAGATACGATCATTTCCTCGTGTTTTTAAACTGCCAGGACCGTTGATTTTTTTATCAACATTTCCTACAGCTTTAAGGTGAAATTCTGAAATAAGATCTGTTAACAAAATCATTTTACTTTTTCTTAAATTCTTTAGCAGGAGTTCCTACATAGATTTTATTGGGTTCGCAATTTTTGTTTACGAAACTCATTGTTCCAACAATAACTTTTTCACCGATTGAAATTCCATGATGTAAAACAGCGTTGGTTCCAATAAAACAATTGGCTCCTATTTTTGCCCCTCCAATTTGTTCTTTACCGGAGTCTAAATTGTTAGTCATTACCCTTGGGCATACATAAGTATTGTCTCCGATTTCGACACCACGAGCGATTATACTGTCATAGCGGAGCGTAACATTGTTTCCAATAGTGCAATTACCGGATGAAGAAACTCTGGAGTCGATGTAACAATTATCTCCGATAATCGTATTACTCCTCAATTCGACATACGAGCGCACTAGGGTTCCTTTTCCAATTGTGACATTCGAATGAAGGAAAGTGTAATTCTCAATTGTCACATCGTCACCAATGATGACATTGTCTTCAATCACACAGAACTCACCAATTTTTACATTTGCTCCTATAATTGCTTTGTCGCTTATTTTACTTGTATTCATAATTTTATTTTATTTAATTATCCATCGTTGAACGTTAAACATTTCTGCAAATTTTGTACTTATTTGGGTTCCCCTTGTTATGGCAAGAGACCGAATAAATTCTTCGCTTGCATACGTTCTATGCGCCTGCGATTTATATTTTTTTAGTGCTTCCATTTTCGATTGTACATTTGATTCGTTTAGCTCAACAAAACAATTTGATTCGAATCTTAAATTATTCCAAGGCATTTCATAACACAACACTGTTGTTAGTTTAAAAGCCCTTAGTCCTTCTTGTGCAATAGTGAGATGATCTTGATGAATGTCATCCAAGGAAGGAAGAATGACTAAATCTGGGTTAATTTTTTTTCTCAGATTAATGATATCTTGAAGTATATCTTGTCTACGTTCGTTAAATATTCTTACCTGATAATTAAATAAGTATTGATTTTGTACAGGAACCCCGAGAGACAGAGCAGCAGCTTTTGATTCGTGATGTAAAATGTCCTTTGGGAAACCCTCAGGTACTGAACTTTCACAGGAAGAAAAAGTGGCAATATGAACGTCTGCATTTTGATTCAATAATTTAGCAATAGTACCACCACAACCAAACTCTGCATCATCTGTATGTGGCGCTAGAACTAAAACGTTTTTAAAAGAAAAAGACATTTAAGATTATTAGGTATTAGAAAATTTGGATTTAAAGACTTCTAGGTCATTTAATAAATTCATATCAGAAGATTTTAAAAATGAATTGAACAAACGATTAGGAGCAACAACCAAATCGTTATAATCAATATGTTGGTTAAGGAAGTTCAATTCAAGCTTAGGATAAAGTTGATTGATGATATTTTTAATTTCCAAAATGCTTATGTTCAAATCCACTAAATTATAAATGCCAGGAACGATAGAACTTGAAGAGTTTATGGATTCCATAACACATGAAGTAAGCCTGTCTATATTGATAAATGCTCTGCGCTGCGTCCCTTTTCCATAAATCGTTGAGCGATTATAAAAATTAGCATCAAACATAAATTTATTAATTACGGTTTGTAACCGAATACTGGGATTAAAACCGTATACATTACCAATTCGAAAAATGAAACAAGAAGTTTTACTCTTTAGTCGTTGAATGTGTTTTTCTCCACGTAACTTAGAAGTAGCATAATATGAAATTGGTGAAGGGATATCTTTTTCTGTCAGTGGTATTTTGGAAGATCCATAAATGGAGACACTACTATAATAGATTAATTTTGAAACATCACTTTCTTCAATGGCATAAGTCAATTCTGCGGTACCCCAATTATTAATTTGCTCAAAGGTATGCGGATCTTCATCAGCAAAAGGTGTAGTGACTTTAGCAGCCAAATGAAAAACAATATTCACTCCTTCCAATTCTTTTTTTAGCTTTCGCGAATCAAGTATTGTACCTGTTACAAATCTTACTTTTGCACTAAGTTTCGGACCTCCAAAGAAAATACCGGTATTTTTTTTAGATAAATCGTCATAAACGATGATCTCAGAAACATTACTCGTTTGATCTAACGCATGAACTAAGCTATTCCCTAAATATCCTGCACCACCTGTAACTAGAATTTTCATTTTTTAGATATTAAATCTAAGTGAAGACCACATTCGTTTTTAGAAGACCCCTGCCATCTTCCATTTCTAGAATGGCCATTTTCAAAATATGATCGAGTACATGGTTCGCATCCCACACTAAATATTCCTTGTTTCTCTAAAGGGTGTTCAGGAAGTGAATATGCCTTGCGGTATTCTAAGATCATTTTGTTGTTCCAATTCAGCATCGGATGATATCTTTTAGTTCCCGTAGGTGTAATTTCTTCTTCTTTTAAATTTTTTCGATTTATATTTTGATCAGCTCGAATGCCACTAATCCAAACATCTTTTTCCAAAAGAATTTTTTCTAATGGCTGAACTTTATTGATATAACAACATTCATTCGAGTCTGAAGCAAAAAGAAATCTGTTGTTTGAATCTTTTTGCAAATTCCGAGACACATAAGAATTTAAGTTTATTAAATTAAGTCCAAGCATCTTGGTCACTTTATCTCTAAACTCTAAAGTCTCTACAAAATGGAATCCCGTATTCAAAAAATAAACAGGGATTTCTTTATAATTAGATTTTAAAATATGCAATAAAGGAATACTATGCGTTTGAAATGAGGATGATACAAATATCTTTTTGGAATCATTGAGATAAGTATTTATCATGAATGATATTCTCTTTAACTCTCTAGTTATATTTTGAGAAAACGTCTTCATTAATCTTTGTACTCCTCTTTTGTTTGATGTTTACATAAATGAACAGGATCTTTAGATTTTAGAGGAATTTTATCTAAACATTTTGTACACCTTTTAGCAATTACTTTTGCAGGATTGCCAACGGCTATTTCATAAGCTTTTATATCTTTAGTTACAACTGCTCCAGCACCAATGACGGCATAATCCCCTATTTGAACTTCGGGTAAAATTACCACGTTGGAACCTAGCCAAACATTTTTACCAAGTCGAATTGGTTCACCTTTTGTCGGTTTAGTGTAATTTGAAAACGAATGGTTCGTACTTACAAATTTGCATCCGAATGCCCAGATGCTTCCAGCTCCAATTTCAATTCCATTATATGCTTGATAATAGCACCCTCCTGACAAAGCAAAACTTAGATAGACCTTATGTTTATTTTCACCTTCTCCAACTTTTACATTTTTACTTTGATTAAGACGAGAAGAAAAATGAACGAGATAATCTCCTTTATTAATTCTAAAAATTCTTTTAACGATTGAATTTAAAAAATACAAGCCTATTCCCATATGGGAATATTTTCGATCAAAAAATCTGTTGACCCATGGAATAAACTTAAAAAGGCTTAAAAATTTCTTTAGAATTTTAGTTATGATAATTCTCATGACATTAACCAAAGGTCAAATAACCATAAATAGAAAAAATGGTTAATAACAAACAAAAAATAGCTGGATTCAAATAGAACTTTCTAAAAAAACCTTGAAGCATATTTTCATGGGCTAGTTGTAAAAAAGCAATAAAAGAAACAGAAAGAAAAGTGCCATATACTACACCGATGATACCAAGCTTTTTAAATAAAATAAATGATAATATTCCGTTCAGTATAAGTGTGAGACCAGAATACATTGTAATGTATTTCGTTTTTCCTTGGGCGGTTAAAATGGATCCATAAGAGTTGTTTCTCCAAATCATAATTAATAAATATGCTCTAAATACAGGGACAGCTTCAATATATGATTCACCGAAAAATAAAATTATTAATGGTTTGGAAAAAATAAGTAATCCGATGATCATAGGGTAAATTACATATGACGAATTCAAGGTTGCAGTCAGCCATATCTTTTTTGCTTCTTGAGAAGTGTTATTTAAGGCACTAACCATTTTTGGAAAAATCGAATTCGTTACCGCGGTACTTATAATTCCAATAAACGGAATTTGTACAGCGCCAACCGCATAAATCGCGAAGAGTTCAGTACTTCCTTGATTAGAAATAATAAGCTTATCAATATTTAGGGTGAAGACACCAATATACGCTGCTAAATAAAGAGGTATCCCGAAAAGTAAAATCGATTTAATCTTATTGAGGTCAATTTTAAATTTAAACTGTTTAATTATTTCAAGTTTCCATAGAAAGACCAATGCTGAAAACAAATAATTTAAACCAAGTAGGGCAATGAGAAATAAAAAGAATAAATCTCGTTCCAGCAAGTTGTTGTAGTTTAATAGGATATATCCTCCACCTATACCGAGAACACATGCTGAAAAAAAATTAGATATTATAACATAAGATGATTTGTCATCATTAATTGCTTGATATTTTAAAACATTGTTTATTATGAGTAGAATATAAAAAACGGGTAGAGTATAACTCAATTCACCAACTACTGGATTATTTAATACAACGCCAATCCAAGACAGTAAGCCGAATATCCCACCGATACCCATAATTAAAAACATTACTAGAGAAAGACTAAGTGTAGAACTAAATATTGTATTCGTTTCCTCTTTGTCTTTGGCTATTAAATATTTAAATCCTTCAGGAATTCCTAATGTGAATAATGGAACGATAAATTGGATAGCTAATAGAATTTGTCTATAAGTACCATAATCATGTTTAGTAAATATTCTAGCAAACAAGATATTTAGAATAAATAAAGTCGTAGTTGTAAGTGTACCTGCAATTACTAAATGAGTCGCTGCATTCGATTTAAGTTTGCGATAATACCCAGAAATAAAAGAGCTGTAATTCACAGATTTTTTTCAATAATCATTTTAAAGCAGTACGTTAAATTGCAGATGAATTGCGAATGTTATGAACAATATTGATCGCTTTTTTGGCTTCTCTAATTCTAAATCCACCACCACTTAAAATATCTTGATAACTTTTAGTGTGTAATTCTGTAAACCCTCCACTAAATTCAAACTCTTCGTCTCCAATATGGATAGCTCTGTATGTTCTTGCACCAGTGGCTCTAATATGTTCAGGTATTTCATTATAATCAACACTTAATACCCAGTTGACATCTGCTCTTTCTAAAGTCAATGCACCTGAAGCGATTGCCTTTTCATGCCTAAAGACCTTGCTTTCCTTAACATCTCCGAAAATCCACGTGAGCATATCAAAAAAATGAACACCAATGTTGGTTGCTATTCCTCCAGACTTTCCTATGTTTCCTTTCCAACTATGGTGATACCATTTGCCTCTTGAAGTG
This sequence comes from Saprospiraceae bacterium, assembly GCA_020629615.1. GTDB lineage: Bacteria > Bacteroidota > Bacteroidia > Chitinophagales > Saprospiraceae > JAHDCZ01. The sequence continues at coordinate 41,668 of JAHDCZ010000004.1, read as the reverse complement.
TAATATTTCAGCTCAACCTGATGTCGCTTTTCAGGTGCTTGCATGATTCTATTTCTCAGATTGATTACACTATCGTGTAGACGCAATTGAAGAATATTATATATGTTCCCTTCAAATTCATTTTCAAGTTCTTCGAGCGCATCAATATTCCAAGGATTTAAAACGATTGGTTTTTCACATATAACATCTGCTCCAATTCTTAAACCGAATCTTATGTGAGCATCATGTAAATAATTTGGACTACAAATGCTTACATAATCAATAGGAGTTCCGCTACGGCGCAACTTTTCAATATGTCTATCAAAACGTTCAAATTCAGTAAAGAAATCCGCTTCAGGGAAATAACTATCTATAATACCAACAGAATCGTTTGGATCTAAAGCGGCAATTAAATTATTGCCAGTATCCTTTATCGCCTTCATGTGTCGTGGCGCAATATATCCTGCGGCACCTATTAAAATGAAATTCTTCATATTTTTTTAACCATATTATTATTAATGACGTAGCGATCTTTGCTTTCTGGGCATTCCGCTATATTATCTTTATTGAATTCTAATCGATGACCGAATTCACTCATCCATCCTATTTGCTTGGCAGGGTTTCCTACAAACAAAGCATAATCAGCTACTTCTTTGGTAATGACAGCACCTGCACCTATGAAAGCAAAGCGCCCGATATTATTTCCACAAACAATTGTAGCATTTGCTCCGATTGAAGCTCCTTTTCTTACGACGGTTTTAGAATATTGCCCTCTTCTATTGACCGCCGATCTTGGATTGATTACATTGGTGAAAACCATAGAGGGTCCCAGAAAAACATCATCTTCACAAATAACTCCAGAATAAATTGATACGTTGTTTTGTACCTTTACATTATTCCCTAAAATGACTTCAGGAGACACAACAACATTTTGTCCAATGTTGCATTTCTGTCCTATGGTACAGTTTGACATAATATGACTAAAATGCCATATTTTGGTTCCAGCACCAATCTTGCACCCTTGATCCAACACAGCTGTTTCGTGAGCAAAAAAATCTTTCTTTTGCATTTTTATAAAGTTGTTCTTTTACTTATCCAAATTTGATTTTGTACCACTCAAGACACTTTTCTAAACCAGCGTTTACATTGATTTCTCCCTTGTAATTCAACATTGATTTAGCCTTTGATATATCTGCCAAGCTATGCGGAATGTCGCCTTTACGTTTCGGGCCAAACACAACTTGCGATTCAGAATTTGTTATAGATTTTATTGTCTTCCAAAGTTCAAGGATAGTGGTCCTTTTACCACATGCAACATTGAATATTTGGTTAAGGCATTTTTCATTGCTCGTAAAAAGACTTAAAATGTTTGCTTCGATTACGTTTTCTACATAAGTAAAATCCCTACTATGTGAACCGTTACCGTTTATCGTTGGATTCATATTGGATAAAGCTGCTTTAAAAAAAAGGGGTATTACCGCAGCATATGCACCATGAGGATCTTGTTTAGGCCCAAAAACATTAAAATACCTTAGGCCAATAAATTTAAAGTTATAATTATTAGCAAAAACCTTTGCGTATAATTCGTTTACATACTTAGTTATGGCATAAGGCGACAAGGGTTGTCCAATATTATTTTCAACCTTAGGTAAAGTTTCGCTATCTCCATAAGTAGAAGACGAAGCGGCAAAAACAACGCGCTTTATATTTTGTTCTTTTGCAGCACTAAAAATGTTTAATGTTCCTGTAATGTTTACGGCATTACTTGTTAAAGGGTCTTTTAAACTTCTAGGTACCGAGCCAAGCGCAGCTTGATGAGATATTAAGTCCATTCCTTTACAAGCCTCTAAACAGGTTTCATAGTTTCGTATATCCCCTTCAATGAACTCAAAGCGCGGATGTTCTAGTTCCAGCTTGATGTTATCAATAAATCCGTTTGATAAATCATCAAGGACTCGAATTTTATTAACCCGTGAATCTTCTAGGAGGACTTCGGCTAAATTGGATCCAATAAAGCCAGCACCTCCCGTAATTAAAATATTTTTTCTTTCTTGACTCAAGACAAAGTTATATTTTATAATCTAGCGTCAACGCTATCTTTATCAAAGAAACATTTTACATCATAAATAACACTGTTTCTGTTTTTTAAATCATTTAGGTTCAAAGACTTAAAATCATTATGTGCAACGGTTAATATAATAGCATCGTAAGTTGAATCTGGAATTTCATTAATAAGTTTAATACCATATTCATGCTCTACTTCTTCGGGGGAAGCCCATGGGTCCACCAAGTCTATGTTTAGATTGTATGATAATAATTCAGTGTAAACATCTATCGCTTTTGTATTTCGAATGTCCGGACAGTTTTCTTTAAAGGTAAAACCAAGCATTAATACTTTTGAACCTTTAACTTTGATGTCTTTTTGAATCATGAGTTTTACTATTTCACTCACAACATATTCTCCCATCCCATCATTAAGGCGACGACCTGCAAGAATGATCTCAGGATTGTAACCAGCTTCTTGAGCTTTTTGAGCAAGATAGTATGGATCAACACCAATGCAATGTCCCCCAACTAGCCCCGGTCGAAATGGTAAAAAATTCCATTTGGTACCAGCGGCCTCCAAGACTTCTAGTGTATCAATATTTAAGCGATTGAAAATTTTGGATAACTCATTGACAAATGCAATGTTTATATCTCGCTGACTATTTTCAATAACTTTGGCCGCTTCTGCTACTTTTATCGATGAGGCAAGATAAGTGCCAGCTGTTATAATTGAACTATAGAGATTATCAATTACTTCTCCTGCTTCTTTGGTTGAGCCTGAGGTAACTTTTAAAATTTTCGTTACAGTATGTTTTTTATCTCCAGGATTGATTCGTTCCGGGCTATAACCAACAAAAAAATCTTCGTTGAATTTTAATCCAGAGAAAGCTTCCAAAACAGGAATGCATTCTTCTTCCGTTGCTCCGGGGTATACTGTTGATTCATATACTACGTAATCTCCCTTCTTTAATACCTTGCCAATACTTTCACTGGCCTTTTTAAGTGGTATTAAAACAGGACGATTGTTTTTATCAGTAGGTGTTGGAACAGTAACGATATAAAAATTGCTATGTTTTAATTCTTCCAAATTGGTTGTTAAATAAAGACCATCGTTATCAAAATCATTTGACGAAGCAAGCACGGATGCCAACTCTTCATTTTCAACTTCCAGTGTACTGTCTATGCCTGTGTTAAGTTCATCGACCCTAATTTGATTAATATCAAATCCAACAGTTGGATATTTTTTTCCAAATTCTACAGCTAAAGGAAGACCCACATAACCTAAGCCAATAACAGCTATTTTATAATCCATTTCTAATGTTTTTCTTAAAGTATTTCAATTAAATTATCATTCCCGCAGCCACGGTATTATTTGTTTGCTCATCTACAAGTATGATGCTGCCCGTATTTCTGTTTTTAGAATATTTATCTACAAATAATGGCTTGGTTGTTCGTATTGAAACTCTTGCAATGTCATTTGATTCAATGCTAAAATTATCTTGAATACGATGTAAGGTATTTATATCTAGTTTGTATTTAATTTCTTGAACCAAGCACCGAACCTCACGGGTAGTATGCTTAAGTGAATATTTACCTTTTAGTTTTAAAGGTCTATTATGATCAAACCAGCATAACATCACCTCAATGTTTTGACTAGAATCTGGTTGATTATTTGGACGCACCAACATATCACCCCTACTTATGTCTATTTCATCATTTAATGTAAATGTCACTGATTGAGGGGGATGCGCTTCTGCCAATTCACCATCAAAACTATGAATAGCCTTTATTGTTGTGGAAAACCCACTTGGTAATGCAACAACAGTATCACCTATTTTAAACACTCCTCCATCAATTCTTCCTGCATACCCTCTGAAATCATGATATTCATCACTATACGGTCTTATAACATATTGAACAGGAAACCGACAGTCAATAAAATTATGATCACTTGAAATATGAACGCTTTCTAAATAGTACATTAATGTAGTTCCATTGTACCAATCCATGTTTTGACTACGATCAACAACATTGTCTCCTTTTAAAGCGGATAGTGGAATAAAACTCACATCGGTTACATCAAGCTTGGTTGCAAAATCTTTAAAATCTGAACGTATTTTATTGTAAGCTTCTTCTTCATAATCAACAAGGTCCATCTTGTTAATGCAAACTACAACATGCGGAATTTTTAGCAATGAAGCAATTATTGCATGACGCTTGGTTTGTTCTGATACTCCTTTTCTAGCATCTACTAGTAATAAGGCAACATTCGCGGTTGAAGCACCCGTCACCATATTTCTAGTATATTGAATGTGTCCAGGGGTATCCGCTATAATAAATTTTCTTTTCGGTGTGCTAAAGTAGCGATAGGCTACGTCAATTGTAATTCCTTGTTCTCGCTCTGCTTTCAAACCATCGGTAAGCAAAGCCAAATTTACACCTTCTTCTCCTCGCCTTTCACTTATGGCTTCAATCTGATCATATTGATCTTGGAAAATTGATTTACTATCGTAGAGCAGTCGACCGATTAATGTTGATTTTCCATCATCTACAGAACCTGCAGTAGTAAATCTTAAGAGTTCAGTTTCGCGTTCTTTATTTGACATCTTTTAAATAGAGTAGAGGTTAAAAATATCCTTCTTTTTTTCGATCCTCCATCGAGGTTTCACTTCTTTTATCATCTGATCGACCTCCTCTTTCCGTCATTCTTGAAGTTGCTACTTCCTGAATGATTTCGTCAATTGTTTTAGCATTGGATTTCCAGACTCCGGTGCAAGTGACATCTCCAATAGTTCTACAACGCACCATTTCTTGAAATACTTTTTCCGAATCTTTAAGTGGGATAAATGGTGAGTGCGCTAAAAGAATTCCATCTCTTTCAATAACTGGCCTTTCATGCGCAAAGTATAATGACGGAAGTGGAACTTTTTCTTGAGCTAAATATTGCCAGACGTCTAATTCCGTCCAGTTTGAAATAGGAAAAACCCTAAAGTGCTCCCCATGTTGTTTTCTGCCATTAAATATATTCCATAATTCAGGACGTTGGTTTTTAGGATCCCATTGACCAAATTCATCCCGATGCGAAAAAAAACGTTCTTTTGCCCGAGCCTTTTCTTCATCCCTTCTTCCTCCGCCTAATGCAGCGTCGTATTTTCCTTTTTCTAGCTCATCCAACAAGGTGTAGATTTGCAGACCATTCCTACTCGCATTAATTCCGCTCTCTTCCTTTACGTATCCATTATCAATTGCATCCTGTACATAACCTACTTTTAATTTGAGTCCGTACTCTTTAACAAGGTTGTCTCTATAGTCAAGGGTTTCTTGAAAATTATGACCAGTATCAACGTGTAACAATTGAAACGGAACTTTCGCAGGGTAAAAAGCTTTTACCGCGAGATAGGTCATTAAAATACTATCTTTTCCTCCGGAGAAAAGTATGACAGAATTTTCGAATTGCGCCGCAACTTCTCTTAGAATAAAAATGGACTCTGACTCTAATTCTTTTAAATGACTTAAACTATAGTTCATTTGACTTGATCAAAAAATTAACAATATCTAATGATGATTTTTCTATTGGGCTTGATTCGGAGTCAATCGTTAAGTCTGGATTGACAGGAGCTTCATAAGGAGAGCTGATACCGGTGAAATCTTTAATTTTTCCATCTCGAGCCATTTGATATAATCCCTTTACATCTCTTTCTTCACAAACCTGTAGAGATGCATTAATGTATATTTCTAAAAAGTTTTCTTTTCCTATGATTTCTTTGGCCTTTCGGCGAATATTTAGGGTAGGACTAACAAAGGAACAAATAGTTGTGATTCCAGTTTGTAAAAACAACTTAGCCACTTCGGAAATTCTTCTTATGTTTTCCTCTCTATCCCTCAAACTAAAACCTAGATTGTTTGAAATCCCAGTGCGAATATTATCCCCATCTAAGACCTTTGCAGCGTATCCTAATGCAAATAATTTTTGTTCTACGGATTTGGCAATAGTTGATTTTCCTGAGCCTGATAATCCAGTTAACCAGAGAACCTTAGCTTTTTGATTTAATAGCTGTTCGAAATTTTCAGCCATTAAGAAACCATGATCGGGGAAAATATTTTTCACGATGGCCTTCCGATACTTTCATAATGAAATTCTAATCCTTTCATCGCTTTAGGGTCGTATAGATTCCGTCCATCAAAAATGTAATTTGAACTCATTGCAGACTTAATTTTATTAAAATCTGGAGATCTAAATAAAGACCATTCGGTACAGATGACCAATACTTCAGCATCAATTAAAGCTTCGTATTGATCATTTACATAAGTGACTTTGTCTCCAAAAACGTCTTTTACATTATTCATTGCCTCTGGATCATAAACAGAAATTGTAGCTCCTTTTTCCAATAGTTTTTCTATGGTATATAATGCAGGCGCTTCTCTAATGTCATCTGTGTTTGGCTTAAAAGCTAATCCCCATACCGCAATTTTCTTGCCTTTCAAATTACCATTGAAAGTTTTTATTACTCTGTTGGCTAAGATTACTTTTTGGTCCTCATTTACGGCCATAACGGAATTGAGAATACGAAAATCGTAGTTATTTTCGAGAGCAGTCTTTGCTAAAGCTTTTACATCCTTGGGAAAACATGATCCTCCATATCCGATTCCAGGAAATAAAAATCGTTTACCTATTCTCGTGTCGCTACCAATTCCTCTTCTGACCATATCAACATTAGCACCAACCTTTTCGCATAGATTTGCGACTTCATTCATGAAAGTTATCTTCGTTGCTAAGAAAGAATTAGCTGCATATTTTGTCATTTCCGCAGAACGCTCATCCATAAACAAGATTGGATTGCCTTGTCTTACATAGGGCTCATACAACTTGTTCATTAGTGATTTGGCTTTTTCCGAAGTTGTACCTATTACGACACGATCTGGTTTCATAAAGTCATCTACTGCAACTCCCTCACGCAAAAATTCAGGATTGGAAACAACATCAAAAAGATCTGAATCTAAATTTTTTCCTAAGACATTATGTACTTTTTCCGAGGTCCCTACAGGTACCGTGCTTTTGTCAACAATTACCGTGTAGCGTGTAATCATTCTAGATAAATCATCTGCTACTTTTAAAACAAATGATAAATCGGCAGATCCATCTGCACCAGGTGGAGTAGGGAGGGCCAAGAAAATGATTTTGGCATCTTTAATTCCGTTTGTTAACGACGTTGTGAATTTTAATCGTCCTTGTTTAGTATTTCTGTCAAAAAGGATATTCAGCCCAGGTTCATAAATCGGAACTACTCCAGAATTCATTAATTCAACCTTTTCTTTATCGATATCTATACAGGTTACATCATTACCTGTTTCTGCAAAACAAGTTCCAGAAACTAATCCAACATACCCAGTACCCACTACGGCAATTTTCATTTAAATAAGTTTATATCTAATTAATTATCGAACATAATGTCACGATAAATTTTTCTAAGAACTATGAATAATACAGAGAAAAATAAGGCAAAAAATATTCCTAAAACAAGACGCTTCTTAAGTGATGGTTTGCTGGGAGAAAGTGGTAAAAGGGGCTCATCTATCACTTGAATAAATGGAGTTTGATGACGAAGTGAATAATCTGCAAGTTCCAAATTTTCCGTTGCCTTTGCTAAGGCAGCGTAAAGCATTCGTATTTTTCCTTCGTATTGAGCTGTTTTCATAAGGTCAGTTTTCCTCTGTAATCGAAGTGAATTGTCTTTAAATGATGCAAGATTATATTCTGTCGCTTTTAATTCCTTATATAATGAATCAGTTTTCGATTTTAGGACATCGACATTAAGTTGTTCCTTTTCTGTTGTGTTTTTAACATAAAAGGAGTCCAATTGAATAAAAATATTATTTGTTAACCCAACAGAAAGTTCTGCTGATAATGAAGAAGATGATATTTTTGCAATGCCAGAATCTTCGGAATAACTTGTACTAAATAATCCACGAAAATCTTCATGCCCGATTGTATGGGAATACGTTGTTTTAAAAGCTTTATTTGCCTCTATTGACCAATTCTCTGAATGTTCGTTTTGAAAATAAAATCCTTTTTCTAATGAAGTCTCTGGCCAATAGGTGTTTTCAAAATCATAGATTCTAATGATATGATTTGCAATAAAGTCATTTTTTCCATCTATTGTTATTTTTTGAAACAATACAGGTTTCAAAATACGATGCGACTTAGTAAGCTCTAAAAGTTTATCTAAATTTTCATTTCCTCCGCCACCCAAACCGAAAGAACCAAGGATCCCAGGAAAACTACTCCCAGAATTACTACTATTATGTAAATTGTAAGTCAAGGTAGCATTATATACTACTGGGGTGGTTTTATGTTTAAAAAAAACAAATACAGAAGCCAATAAACAGCTAATTGCCACAATAAGAAAGTTGGCTTTTATTTCAAGAATAAAATCTCTTACTTTTAGAATGAGATCTTTAAGGGAGATTTCATCGTTTTGAGTATTGTTTATACTATCCATATTTTATGATTCTATCCTAAAAAGAATTGTTTCACCCCACCAATAATATGATTTAAGTGATCATCCTTCATTTCAGAATGTATAGGAAGCGAAATAACTTCATCGGACAATAATTCTGTCACTGGCAAGCGGAACGAACTATCGTTATAATTCTTAAAAGCATTTTGTTTATATAAAGGAACTGGATAATAAATCATACTAGGAATTCCTAGTTCATTCAAATAATCCTTTAGTTCATTTCGTTTTCCATTTTTTACTCGCAGAGTATATTGATGGAAGACATGCGTTGAAGAAGATAATCGTACAGGAGTTTGAAGTGCGTCTATTGCTTCAAAAGCCTTATCATAGCTATCAGCCACTTGTCTTCTTGATGAATTATATAAATCTAAATATTTAAGTTTTACGTTTAAAATTGCCGCTTGTATAGCATCTAAACGAGAATTGCATCCAACAATCTCGTGATAATATCTTTTCTTTTGACCATGGTTCGCGATCATTTTTATTTTTTCAGCAAGATTATCATCATTACAGAACATAGCTCCACCATCACCATAAGCTCCAAGATTTTTTGAAGGGTAGAAGGAAGTACACCCGATATCTCCAATAACTCCACTTTTAACTTTTCTACCATCTGAGAAACTATACACAGCCCCTATTGCCTGAGCATTATCTTCTATTACAGGAATGTTGTGCATTTTGGCTACGGACATGATGTTTTCCATATCAGCACATTGTCCGTAAAGATGAACTGGTACAATTGCTTTAGTTTTCTCAGTTATGGCATTTTTTACAATTTCACCAGTTAGATTAAATGTATCAGGATCTACATCAACCATTACTGGTTTTAATCCTAATAAGGCAATTACTTCAGCGGTAGCAACATAGGTAAAGGCAGGAACAATTACTTCATCACCAGAAGTTAATCCCAATGCCATAAGTGCAATTTGTAAGGCATCAGTGCCATTGGCCACAGGGATTACATGTTTCACATTTAAGTAATCTTCAAGGCTCTTTTGAAATTCTTTTACTTTTGGTCCATTAATAAAAGCACAAGAATCTATAACTTCTTGAATACCAGTGTCAACTTCATCTTTGATCTTCAAATACTGAGATCGAACGTCGACCATTTGAATTTTATCCATAATTGTTTTCAATTTAACCGTATTGGTTTTCGTAATATGTTTTATAATCCCCAGAACTAACGTTTTCAAGCCATTCTGTTTCGCTCAAATACCAATCAATTGTTTTTTTAATGCCTTCTCCAAATTGAAATTTTGGCGTCCAACCCAATTCATTTTGAATTTTTGAAGAGTCAATTGCATATCTTAAATCATGACCAGCTCTATCTTTTACGAAAGTAATTAGTTTTTCGCTTTCACCCTTTGGGCGATTGAGCTTGTCATCCATTGTACTACAAATAACCTTAACTAAATCCAAATTTGACCACTCATTATGGCCGCCTATATTATAGGTTTCACCTATTTGGCCATCTTTTAGAATAGTTAATATCGCATCAGCGTGATCTCCAACGTAGAGCCAATCTCTCACGTTTTCACCTTTGCCATAAATTGGTAATGGTTTATTATTTAAAATGTTATTAATACAAAGAGGTACCAGTTTTTCTGGAAATTGAAAAGGACCGTAATTGTTGGAGCAGTTACTTATAACCACAGGAAACTGATATGTATGATAAAAAGATCTTACCAAATGGTCCGAGCCAGCTTTTGAAGCCGAATATGGACTTCTAGGGTCATACGAAGTTTTTTCTGTAAATAATTCACTACCCATCTCTAGAGATCCATATACTTCATCTGTTGAAACATGAAAAAATAGTTTATTTGCATAATCACCTTTCCAGTAAATTTTCGCAGCATTTAATAATGATGCAGTGCCAATTAAATTTGTTCTTACGAATAACAAAGGGTCTGTAATTGAACGATCGACATGACTTTCTGCAGCTAAATGAATTACTTTGGTAATATCATGGTCTATAAAAACCTGAGCAAGTTGTTTTTCATCACAGATATCCCCTTTAACGAAAGTATAATTTTCCAAATTTTCAATACTCTTCAAGTTTTCTAGATTGCCAGCATAGGTAAGCTTGTCAAAATTAATCACATTCACATGGCTTAACTTGACTAATTGTCTGACCAGCTCTGAACCAATAAAACCAGCACCTCCAGTTACAAGAATATTTTCATTATTCATATTAATTATATTTTTGATAAGGCTCCGCCGTCAATAAGTCGGAGCGACTTAGGGTCTAAAAAAGGTATTCGAGTATTGTTTAAACCAATACTCTGTTTGAAGTAGGCCTTAAAAAAGCCTTATTAATTTCAATTCGTAGTTGAATACTAAACGATGGTAAGTCAACTATGAATTCATTTTTGTTTTTCTGTTCAACAAGGATACCTTTCAGTCCAGTTAAGTTTCCCCTGATGATCTCAACACTTTCACCAATTATTAGTGATTTTTCTTGAGCCTCCACATTTGTAAATTCACCAACAACTTGTTTCAGTAGAGACATTTCATCATCTCTAATCGGCATAATCTCATTACCAATTTTCAGAAAATCATAAACATGAAGCGTTTGTAACACTTTGATGTTTTCTGCCATAGAAATATATACAAATACGAAAGAATGAATTAAGGGAGTTTCAACAACCTTACGTTTTGAGGAATAGATTTTTGTCGTTTTAAGTAAAGGAACGTAGCTATGAATTTCTTTGGCAGATAAACGATCCCTTACCAATTTTTCACATTTGTATTTTACTTTAACAGCATACCACTGTTTGTTATTCGAGCTATTGCTTGGTGTTATCATTCCTCATCATTTTTCCACAACAATAAACTCTTTTCATTTGATTGAGATAAGAAGTTCTCAGCGTCAACTGAAGTAATATAATGCAAGTATCTCAATTTCCTTTTAATGAGCTTTTCTACTTTTCCAACAAGCTCAACTAAGTAATTCTTATCTATATCTCCTACAAATACTAAATCAATAATAGGACTATCCTTTCCCATGGCAAAATCCCCAGTAATGAATACTTTTTCAACCTTACCTAAACGTTTGATTACGTTTTCAATAATTTGATCAAACCCTAAATATTTAAGAACAATACTGTTTACTTCTTTGTAAAGTGGATGGTCAGTGTTTGCCGTAAATATTTTTTTATTTCCTTTGAAAAAAGACTTGAGCATTCCAGCTTTTTCAAAACGATTTAGCTCAAGACGAATGGAATTTGTCGATTCCCCAAATTCAGATTCTAACCCCCTTAAATAGGCAGTGGCATTACTGTTCAAAAAGAACTTTAACAGCAGCTTTATTCGTGTACGGGAAGAAATTAAAGTTTCGATCATGATTGAGTAGTAAAATTACTCATTCTTTAGCTTTTAATCAACTCTTTGTAGTAAAAGTATTAATGAAAGTATGGCTGTAGCTTGACCTATTGAGTCGGCAACAACTTTACTCCAATCTGTTTTTTCTTCTGTTCCATCGCTCCTAATATCTTTAACTTCAACTGGCTTTTTGCCGATTCTTATAATAGAACCTGGTTTGACTTCAGGATAATTATGCCAAAAAAGAAACCGAGTTGCTCTTTTGACTTCACCTGTAGGATAAGTAACGGTAATTAAATCTTTTTTGCCATTTTTTCCAACCCCACCAGCATATTCATCAATATAGAATTTGGCATTTTTATTTTTGTGGAATGCAACATTAATTTTGCCCTGATTTGTTATTTCTTCAGAATATAATTCAGAAACTCGTGATTCTCCAAGAATTGTCACAAGGTCTCTATTTTTGGGAATAGAAATGATATCTCCTGCTTTTAATAACAGGTTTTGATTAGAATTCGTATTACTCAATGCTTCTTTCAAATTAAGGATAACATAGCCCATATTATTATCAACTCTGAACAAGGTTGCACCTTCTAAGAATGCCTCTTTGGTTGGTCCTCCTGCACGTTCGATAACAGATGAAACTCTTTCATTATCTTGTAATAAAGCATAGGGTCCTTCAAATTTTATTTCTCCTTCTATCCTAATTGTTTTTTGAAATTCAAACTCAGGAGCATTCCGAACATACACTTGGTCAAATGGATTTAGTACGAATTCATCCTGTCCAAATAAGTTAAAATCTTTATCAATTGCTACCGTTGCAGCCAAGGTTTTACTTTTATTTTTATCATCAAAGTTTAGTCTGTAAATGTCAATTCGATATGGGGCTGATTCCATTTTAAGTCCACCACTTAAGGTAACGAGATCTTTTAATCTAAGAGACTCGTCATACTGAAATTGACCCGGTTGCCGAACCGCTCCACCAATACTAACAAAGCTTTCATCAGTATAATCAATGGAGCTATAAATATGTAAAACATCATTGGCCTTAAGAATAGGCCTGTCTTGAGCGTTGTTAAGATCTATTCTTATGTACTCAATAGCATTGTTAGTATCTCGTCGTTTTATATATGCAAAGTCCGTAGCATCTTTTCTTAACCCTCCCGCAAGGTAAATAGCTTGATCCACGCTGATTTTTCCATTATTATCCAAAATAAATTCGCTTGGTTCTCTGACAGCTCCTTGTACACTAAAAAATGCTTCATCAACATATCTTGCTTGAGAATAAATTACTATTTCGTCTCTAGGTTGTAGGATGACATTGTCCTTGTCTTGAGGATTACTTAGTACATTATCAATGTTAATAAAGATATAAGTAGAGTTTTTCTTATCCTTTTCTTTTCTTTTGATATAAGCTAATGATGTTAAAGCGTTACTTTGAATTTTTACTCTATTAAGTACGTCAATCAATCTAGTATTGTTAGAGATAGAATAGTTGCCTTCAATATCAACTGCTCCTGAAATAGTTACAAAATTTTCGTATTCGTCGGGCACAAGGTTTACTGTTATTTTGTCCCCATCTAATAATGTAAAATTTTTCGAACTCGATAATAATTCTTCAAGGTTAACATTTTGAATGATCTCACTATCATTGACGAATCTCTTAATCGTAATGTTTCTTTTTATTGCATTGCTATTTAATCCACCAGCAAAATCAATTAGTTTTTTTAGATTTTCCCCTGGTTTTAATTCATATATAAAAGGTTTACGTACTCCACCTTTGATTTCTACTAAACGATCCACAACAGGTACATTAATAATGTCATTCTCCATTAAATAAAGATCTAGCGGTTTGTTTTCGTTTAATAAGTATTCATAAAGGTCAATTTTTCTAACATCCTCTCCTGGACGTATAAGACTAATGTTTCGTACAGAACCTATTTTTGTAGGACCTCCAGCGAGTATTAAAGCATTAAAAATATTGTTGGTTGCTGATAAATTGAAACTGCCATAATTCATAACTTCCCCAACTATATTGATATTAATATTTCTGGTTTGCGAAATTTGAACGGCAAATTCTCCTTTCCCAAATCGATAATAGTTTGAGTAGGTCCTTTCTAACTTTCTTTTGGCATCATCTATATTGAGACCTCTTAAGTTTACTCGAACTCGATTGCTTAAAGCAATTGAACCATCACTATTAATTTCATGAATCTCATTAAGTTGTGATCTACCCCATATAGAAACTGCTATTTTATCTCCAACTCCCAAAACATAAGTATTGGGTACATTTAATTCTGTCGAAGATTGAAAATAACTAAGGTTTTTATTTTGAAATATGTGCTGCCCAAAAATGTTTGATTCGGGTGTTAATTGTTCCACTTCTTTTTCTTCATTAGAAGTAATTTCAGGACTTTCATCTATGGATATCTTTTCAATATCAAGTAAAGGAACAATCGTGTCAATTAACTCCTCATTCTTTAATAACTTTTCAGCCTCCAATTCAGCAAGAACAACTTTCAAAGTTCTTTCAGCCTCAAGAACTTGAATAGGATCTTCAGTATTGACATTATCTAGGTCAATACCTTTTTCTAGCATCCGTCTTTTGACTTCTTCTTCGTCGTGTCCTAAATCTTGCAACTCTTCTTTTGCCTGAGCTTCTAGCTCTGCTTGCGAAGAAATCTCCGAAACAAGACCAAAGGTCAAAAATAGTATTATGAAAAATTGAATTAGTCTCATCATTTAATCTTGTCGTACTGTAAAATATTTACTTTCTGGATGGCTAAAGTACCAACCGCTTACTGAAGCAGCAGGATACATGGCATAACTTTCCGTCAAAGATATGCCAATGTTCTCTTTAACGTTTAAAAGCTTAAATAATTTCCCTTTTTCGCTATGTACTGGACATGCTGGATATCCAGGGGCTGGTCTTATGCCTTGATAATTTTCTTTAATCAATTCACCGTTTGTTAAAGATTCATTTTTTGCATATCCCCACAAATCTGTTCGAACCAATTCATGTAAACATTCGGCGAAAGCCTCTGCCAAACGATCGGCTATTGATTTAAGTAAAATGGCACTATAATCATCACCTTCCTTTTCAAACCGTTTAACATGTTCTTCTATTCCAAGCCCGGCGGTAACGGCAAAAGCTCCTAGGTAATCCATTTTGTTGGAATCAACAGGGGCGATAAAGTCACTTAAACAAAGATATTTTCTTCCCTCTGCTTTTTTACGTGTTTGTCTAATGTGGTTTAGAGTCTCTATTTTAATCTTCTCTTGTTCATCAGAATAGACTTCAATGTCTTCATTCTTGCTGTTGGCTGGAAATATTCCTACAATGCCTTTGGCTGTTAACCATTTTTCTTTGATAATGGTATCCAGCATTTTTTGGGCATCATTGAATAATTTCTGGGATTCATTTCCAATAACTTTATCCTCAAAAATCTCTGGATATTTTCCACGTAATTGCCAACTAGTAAAAAAGGGAGTCCAATCGATATAATCCCGTATTTTCTCTAAATTGAATTCATGGAAAACTTTTACACCCAAAAAATTAGGTTTGGGAGGTGAGTAATCTGACCAATTTAGTTCTAGTTTGTTTTTTCTAGCCTCTTCAACGCTAAGATATTCTTTAAAGACTTTTTTTGCCTCTCGTTGTTCTCTTAATTTTCGATAGGTTTCTTTTGTCTCTATAACAAAATTATTTCTGAGGTTTTCGTCTTCATTTAGTAATTCACCCACTGCAGGTACCGCTTTGGATGCATCATGAACGTGCAAAACTAAAGACTTGTATTCAGGATCAATTTTAACTGCAGTATGCGTTTTGGACGTCGTTGCACCACCTATTAACAAAGGTATTTTTAAGCCTCTTCTTTCCATCTCACTCGCAACGTTGACCATCTCGTCCAATGAAGGGGTGATTAAACCGCTTAGGCCTATTACATCGACATTTTTTTCGATTGCAGTATCTAGAATTTTGTTTGCTGGTACCATTACACCTAAATCGATAATCTCGTAGTTATTACAAGCCAAAACCACACCAACAATGTTCTTACCGATATCGTGTACATCCCCTTTTACAGTAGCCATTAATATTTTCCCTTTAGAGGTGGTTTCATTTTCGCTTTTTTCTGCATCGATATAAGGGGTTAAAATAGCGACGGACTTTTTCATGACTCTCGCACTTTTAACGACCTGCGGTAAAAACATTTTCCCAGAACCAAAAAGATCTCCAACGATATTCATTCCATCCATCAATGGTCCTTCAATGACAGATAATGGTCTTGCGTATTTTTGACGAGCTTCTTCTGTATCTTCATCAATATATTCTGTAATGCCTTTTACTAGAGCATGTGCTAATCGTTTTTCTACCGATTCTTTTCTCCAGGATAAATCTTTTTCAATTTTTTTTCCTTTTCCGGTTACCTTTTCGGCGAAAGCCACCAAAGATTCAGTTGCTCCATCATTTCTATTGAGTAAGACATCCTCCACTTTGGTTAAGAGGTCTTTTGGTATTTCTTCATATACTTCGATCATTCCCGCGTTCACGATGCCCATATCCATGCCGGCATTAATCGCATGATATAGGAATGAAGAATGCATGGCTTCTCGCACTACATTGTTTCCTCTAAATGAGAACGAAATATTACTTACTCCTCCACTTACCTTCGCTCCAGGACATTTTTTCTTAATAATCTTAGTTGCCTCAATGAAATTTACTGCGTAATTATTATGCTCTTCTATTCCTGTAGCGACGGCAAAAATATTGGGATCAAAAATGATATCGGTAGGATCCCAATTTAGTTCGTTTACTAAAATATCGTATGCTTTGATGCATATTTCGGCTTTTCGTTCTGTTGTATCAGCTTGTCCTTCTTCATCAAATGCCATCACGACCGCTGCGGCACCCAATCGTTTTAAAATTTTAGCTTGTTTTTTAAACTCCTCTATCCCTTCTTTCATAGAAATAGAATTGACGATGGATTTTCCCTGAACACATTTCAATCCAGCTTCAATGACAGAAAATTTGGATGAATCAATCATGATAGGAACTTTGGCAATATCTGGTTCGGACATGACCATGTTCAAAAAAGTGATCATAGCATGTTCAGAATCTAACATACCTTCATCCATGTTGATATCGATAATTTGAGCTCCGTTTTCAACCTGTTGTCTCGCAACATCGAGTGCTTCCTCATACTTTTCTGCCAGGATAAGCTTAGAAAATTTTCTAGACCCTGTCACATTTGTTCTCTCTCCTATGTTTATAAAGTTCAAGTCTTCTCGGACAACCAATGATTCTAGACCACTGTACGAGGATTCTCTTTTAATGGAAGGAATAGGACGTGGTTTAAGGCCTTTTACTCCTTCTGCCATTGCCTTAATGTGTTCAGGAGTAGTACCACAACATCCCCCAATGATATTCACAAAATTGCTCTGGGCAAAATCCCGAATGTAATTTTTCATTTCTTCCGGGTCTTGATCGTATTCTCCAAATTCATTGGGTAAACCGGCGTTAGGGTAGGCGCTCACAAAGCAATTCGAGATTCTGGATAATTCTTCTAGGTGCGGGCGCATTTCTTTGGCTCCTAATGCGCAATTAAGCCCGATACTCAAAAGGTTCATGTGTTTAACAGAAACCCAAAATGCTTCGACGGTTTGGCCGCTTAAAGTTCGACCACTTGCGTCAGTAATTGTTCCCGAAACCATGATAGGCAAATCAGTTCCTCGTTCGTCTTGCAGCTGATCAATAGCATAAAGACAAGCCTTACAATTTAAGGTGTCAAAAACAGTTTCTACCAAAAAAATATCTACACCGCCATCTAACAATCCTCTTGCTTGATCATAATAGGCACTAACCAATTCATCAAATTTTATCGCACGAAAGCCTGGATTATTTACATCTGGGGACATGGATGCTGTTCTATTGGTAGGACCAAAAGCACCTGCAACAAAACGTGGTTTTTCTTCAGTTGAAAATTCTTTTGCAGCTTCTTTTGCAATGGTTGCAGACGCACGATTGAGCTCGTATGCCAAATCTTGCATGTTATAATCCTCCAAAGAAATAGCAGTCGAATTGAATGTATTGGTTTCAATAATATCCGAGCCCGCTTTTAGATAAGCACGATGAATATCTTTTATAATTTCAGCTTGAGTAATGGATAGCACATCATTATTTCCTTGAACATCACAACTATGATTTTCAAATCTATGTCCCCTAAAATCTGCTTCTGACAGTTTGTGTCTTTGGATCATTGTCCCCATGGCTCCATCCAAGACTAAGATTCTATTTTTTAAAAGTGCTTTGATATTTGTCATTAGTAATCCAATTTTAAATTACTAATGTTTGCTCTGATACCCATCCCAAAAAATTCTGTATTGATGTCCTTTAAATTGTCTTCGCTGTCACTTTTTCTATACAATAATTCAAGGTCTAAATAGATATTGTGATAAAGTTCATAATTCGCGTCAAGCGCGAATTGCAAAACTTTTGTATTAATTCCTTGGCCTACAAAATTTCCAAAATCGTTGACATGAGAATTATGAGGAAGTAATATATTTCCTCCCCAATTTTGAATGTCATCATCACCGTATTCAGCTATCATAGCTCTGCCTGAAAAATTCATTTTACCAATTGAATAGTTCAAAATGAAAATCATTTCTTTAAAATTTGCTCCAAGGGGATGAGCCATTGGTAAATTGAAATGACTATAATTTGCCACCGACGTATTGTACCCATCAAAAGTATCTCTGTGTGTGTAGGTATATGGTCGAACATAATTATATTCTACTTGTCCATCTAGTTGATCAACTCCAAGAATGTCAACATACTTTAGACCCATTTGAAAGCCATATTTATTGGCCCACCATCCCGATCTTTCTCTAATTTCATTTAGTTTAAACTCGTCTAAGACAACTTGGCCATATAAGGAGAAGCGATTAAATAAATTCCATTTGGCATTTAATCCAACCAAAACATTGTCGGGGCTATCCAGAGAAAACTCAACCGTTCTATACAGTATGACGGGATTCAGATATTGAAATTCAAAGTTGTTTTCTCTTGAAAAAAGGACTGATTCAAACAATCCAATTTCAAAGCTTTTAAAAGGTTTATAACTCAGATAATGAGATGCCATATATTTCTTAGGCAAAAGATTATCTCCTGAGTTTTGGACAGCACTTATCGGTGCCAATTCAGCAAAAAGATTTTGGTAAAGGAACTTCCAAATTTTGGTTCGGAATTTTAAATAAAAATAATTGTTACCATAATCGTCTAGAAGTAGGGAATTATATCCATCACCAATAAAATGTTTGCCATGACCAAATTCAACACCGATGTTTTTTGTCACATTTAATCCCACATAGGCCGTAGACAAAGGAAAATCATATCCATTTATATCATCCGCAACGCTACTTTGAAACGATTTGTAATTTCCATGACCAGGAATGGCTTGATGCTTAAATATTCTTCTGTCGATGTGTCTTTTAAAACTGCCTTGACTTTCTACAATGTCGGTATAGAAATAAACCTTATTATCAATCAAACCGTGTAATTGTATACCTCTTGAGTTCAAAAACAACAAATCTTCGTTTTTCCTATCCTGTCCAAATCGAATATTTAAGATTGGATTTATAGTCAATTGAAAACTACCAGAATTAATTTCAAAAAATTTAGCAGGTGATTTATAAAAATGCTTGAATAGTCCTGAGTCCTTCCTGTATTTTATTTGTGATCGTTCAACTTCCTTACCTTCAAGAGAGTAAAAAACACTATCTACATATGACTTAGAGCTTATTCTTTCTACGGACGGAGCGAGATCGTCTTTAAAGTACTCCAAATTGTCATTTTGTAGGTATCGATAATTTTTATTGTCTCTAGACGAGAGGTTTTTCGACTCAAGGTCGAATATGAAAGAGGCAATTTCTTTTCTTGAATAATATCTGATTGAAGTATGAAAATCATAGTCTGACATCCCTTTTATATCAAATCGATTCATAATTCGATAAGTATCCGTAGATCTTGGGACATAACTTGCTTGGCCAAAAACGAATTGGATTGAACTAAAAAAGCAAATAACAATTGACAAATATTTCATGTATCGTTTTCTTAAACTTTAAAATTTAGTAGAAAGTCCTTAATCTCTTTATCAAAATTAGATTGATCTCCAAAATGAAAATCCACTTCCAAAGGAAGTACAAAGATAGGGAGATTCTTTTGTACAATTTCGGGATAATGAAGTTCTAGCCTTGTCGCATCTTTCTCAGTTGTGAGAATACATTTTTTATCGGTTTGGAAATTATTAAAAACATGACTCAAATGTTCTATATCCTTGGGCTTGAAAATATGATGATCTTCATAGACCAAAGTTTTTATTTCTCCCACTTTAGACTCTAAGTAATTCAGAAGGTAACTTGTATTTGCAATAGCACTGATTAGTATCAAGCCCGAATATTCACTAAGGTCGATTCTACTTTGGGTATCAATAAAACTGTAAGGGTTTAGATAGCGATAAAAACTAAAATATACTTTTTGATAGGGAGCTGGAGTCAATTGTTTCAGAATTAACTCTTTATCAACATCTTCTTCGTTCCTTGGACATTTTGAAACTATAATTATATTGGCTCTGCTAGAATTTTCTGATCGCTCACGAAGCCTCCCTAAAGGAAGCAAATGATCATGAACATACAATTTGTCGTATTGAGTAAGAAGAATATTTAAAGCTGGAGTCACGGATAAATGCTGAAAGGCATCATCTAATATGATAGTTTGTAATGAAGGGTGGGCTTTCAGCATTTCAGGAATGCCTAAAGCTCTACTTTCAGATACTGCTACTACGATGTCAGGGTATTTTCTTCGGTATTGTAGTGGTTCGTCTCCTGAGACCAGGGCATTGTCAGAGGCTTTTATTATTCGAAATCCTTTGGTTTTTCTCTTATATCCTCTACTTAGAGTGCCCACATTGATATAATCACGCAATAGTCGGATTAAATGCTCTACATGAGGTGTTTTACCAGCTCCGCCAATGGATAGATTTCCGACAGAAATTACGGGAGTACTGAATTTAGTCGACTTAAGCACACCTGCTTCATAAAGTAGGTTACGCGTACTCATAACCAAGCCATAAATCAAGGAAAATGGATAGAGAAGAATCTTGCCTATAATATTGTTGCTCATAAATTATATTCACCCAAAAATAAGGCTAATTGAGAGCATTTATGTCTTTCTCATAATTTGATTTCCTATTGGACAATAAAGACAGTAGCTATGATCGCACAATTCTGTTTTTAAATAATATAATGCCTGTGTATCCAAAGCATTTTTTGGCTCAAGGCCTAATTTTCTCCAAGCTCGAGAAATTGAGTTTTTTTCTTCCTTGCATTGCGATAAAAGAGCTAGGACATGCTCTTTCAGCTCATCATTGAATTGAATGGTAGCATAGAAAAACATCATGGGCAATACCGCATTGATTAAAAGGCTTTGAATCATGGATTGTCCCACTTTTTTCTCTTTAAATTCTGTTTCTTTATTGAAATGAAACCGAGTGTCCCAAATCAAACTAGCATTCGACTCCAGTCGCAAACAAAGTGTTTTAATATCTTGCTTTGATTTATAGATTGACCAAAAGTTATCTTGACAAACGTAATTTGCTAATTGAGAAATTCTAAGGGTTGGAAATCCGGCAGGGCGCATTTTGGAAAACTTCCATTCAACCGATTTCATAGCATGAAAAGAATGCTTCAATTTGTAAAATTGATAATCGAGGATCATTTTCATGATCATTGGATCATTATTCTTTGAAGGCAATAATCCACTTTGTCCCATCAAAATCGCTTCTACAAGAAATACTTGATCGCGGTATTTTTTAAGAATTTTGAGTGGTGCAAAATCACAGAGTTTTTGAAAAGCTCTTCTGTTGACATGTCCTCCGAGTGATTTTGCAATCAGAGTATAAAACACCTGGTTTAAGTCTTGATTTGTCTGTTTGTATAGTTTTTTTATTTGTTCAACTTTTTGCTCTAATCTTTTTATAGCAATTCCGTGTAAAGAAAAATTGATCAATGATTGATCCAGTTTGGGTAATAGTTTTTCGCAAGGGACCCACTCGTTTTTGCCATTGATTTTTAAGTAGTTTTGAAAGATGGATTTTGGAATTTGATTTTCCAAAACAATTGTGGGAATATTTGATCCATCCGAATAACAAACCTTTTTATTATCGTGGTAAACAACATGTAGAATTACATTAGAATACGCTTTATCGTTATGATGCCCATGTTTGTACCAATCCTCCGAATTGATGTGTATTTCTACATTTCCATACCAGAGCTTTGTACCTATTTTGATTTTTGCATTGGAGAAGTCTGGTCCTGAATTAACATTTAGGATACCTGGACGAATAACCGTGACGCTGAGATTTTCTGTTGTTTTTAATTGATGAAAATCATACAATTGATAGCGCCAAACATAGTGTAAAAGGTCTTCTCGAAAAGATTCATGCATGAGGAATTATTTCCTCTTATATACCTTAAAAGTGTAATTGTAAACATTTTTTTCGTCCGCTTTGTGCATTTCTTCATTTTCTAAAGTCCATTGCTCTTTATTAATTTCAGGAAAAACGATATCTCCATCAACTTCTAGGTCAACTTCCGTAATGTAAAGTTTATCCCAAAACTCCATGGTTTGTTCGTATATCATTCCTCCTCCAATGATAAATATTTCATCTTCGCCAAGGTCAACGGCCAAGCTTAATGCTTCTTCAATGGAGTGAGCAATCAGGCAATTAGTACTGATGAAAAATGGATCACGAGTTACGATAATATTTGTCCTATTCGGTAGGGGCCTTCCAATGGATTTATAGCATTTTCGGCCCATGACAATAGGTTTACCGGTAGTAACTTTTTTAAAATATTTTAAGTCAGCGGGCAGATACCACGGTATGTCATTGTCTTTACCGATAACATTTTTTTTGGCGACAGCGACAATGCAAGAAATAATCATTGAGCGGTATTGATTAAGTTAGTATTAAGCATAAGTTCTTTTTTCCATTCGCCGGAAGGCGAAAGCGTTTTATTTATATACTTTTCAATCATAAGGCTTGCGATCGGTGCAGCAACAACTCCACCAAATCCAGCATTTTCAACATAAACGGCAATGGCAATTTTAGGATCTTCTTTTGGAGCAAAAGCAAAGAATACAGAATGATCTTTTCCATGAGGGTTCTGAGAAGTTCCTGTTTTTCCGCAAACATCGATGCCGGGGATATTGGCAATTTGAGCGGTTCCTGTTTTGATAACTCTTTCCATCCCTTTGATGACTGGATCAAAATGAATGCTGTCAATTCCTACAAATTGTTTAACTTGATAAGGGTTATCTGTTGCGAAAATTTCAGAATAGTCTTGTAAGAGATGAGGAGTATAGAAATAACCTTTATTGGCTAAAATAGCAGCTAAATTGGCCATTTGTAAAGTCGTTAATTGTAATTCACCTTGTCCTATCCCCAAGGAAAGAACATAGGTAGAACGCCATCCTGATCTAACATAATTATACAACCGATCGAAATATTTGGAATCTGGCACAAAGCCTTTATTTTCGAGATGACTATCTACCCCAAGTGATGTTCCAAGTCCAAAACGAGTTAAATAGGATTTTAATAAGTCCATTCCTTTGCCTGGCTGAGAATAGCCAAACTGTTCGATAAACTCTCTCATAATTTGATAATAATAAGAATTACAAGAGTGTTCTAAGGCAACAGAAATATTATATGGTCTAGGGTGGGCATGACAACCTTGAGAGAATCCTCTTTTTTTATTAACTGTATATTCACCATCACAAGAAATTGGTCTGTTGGCATAAGTCACTCCTTCTTGTAATGCTATTAAAGAAAATATTGGTTTAAAAATAGACCCAGGCGGATATTTGGCCATGACAGAACGGTCCATGAATGGTCTACTGAGGGTAGAGTCATTTAATAGTTTTGAAAATGCAAGGTTTCTATTTTGGTTGAGGCTTAATATATTTGGATCGTAACTAGGAGCGCTGATAATAGATAATATTTCTCCACTTTTGGGTTCAATGGCTACAATACTTCCTTTTTTATTTTGCATTAATTTTTCTCCAAACGCTTGAAGTTCGAGATCAATGCTTGTTTTCAGATCAATACCGGAATGTGCCATGGAGTCCAATTTCCCCTCATTGAACGAACCTACATCACGTCCATGAACATCTTTCAATACAAGATTGGAACCCTTAACTCCTTTGAGTGCTTTTTCATAAGTTTTTTCCAATCCACTTACTCCAATGTAATCTCCTAAACTATAGTCTTTATTTTCATCGATTTGTTTTTGGTCTACTTCACCAAGATATCCCAGTAAATGTGCAGCATTTTGATGAGGATAGGAACGAACATATCTCAATACAGGAGAAAAGCCTGGAAACAAATACAAATGTTCTTGAAACTTGGCAAACGTATTTGAGGATATTTTGGACAAAAAAGTAAAAGGAACAGATTTGCTGTATCGATTACTTTTCCAGTTTTTTTCTAGTAAAGATTCAAAAGTATCTTTTTTTAATTCCAGCAACTCACAAAAAAGACTTGTGTCCATGTCTTTAGAAACTTTGTTGTACGTTGCTTGTAAGTCATATGTAGGTATATTATAGACCAAAACTTCTCCGTTTCGATCATAGATTAATCCACGAGAAGGATACTGTGTTTGTTTGTCGATCGTATATTTACTGGCACTATTTCGATATTCTTGACTAAAAACTTGAATGCGCGCTGCTTGAATTACCAATGTAGCTGCACATATAAAGAAGAGTACGACAATGACATTATATCTATTCGAAAAAGCTTTCATGATCGCGCACTTGCAATTATTTCATAAATCAATAAAATTATAACAGAAGCAATAAAGCTGAAAATAGTCCGCATCAGAATATCAAAGTAATAAACAAAAGAAAAGGCCTCCACGCTAAAATAAAAAAACATGTAGATAAAAAGCATACTGCTTATATAAGGTAAATACCAATTGAAACCCATGTTTTTTAGAGTCGGATTTAAGTCAATTTTGTATCCTTCGTATGGTTCTAGAAATCTCAAAATTATAGGTCTAATAAAAGCGACAAATACTGCAGCGCTTGCATGTATTCCTGGAGAGTCATAGAACATATCAATACAAATCCCAGATAAGAAACCAATTATAATTACCAAAGACCTTGGAGTTTTGAGAGGAAGAGATATAATAATTATGGGAAAAATTATAAAGTGGAAATAATCAAAATCACCAAAACTTAAATTGATACGCTTGAAGATCAATACCTGAAGAAATATCGCCACGATAAATAATATGCAACTATTTAGAACTTGTCTATTCATCAGAATTTTCTTTTTCTAGTTGTAGTTGCTCATCGGCATATCGATTTGAAACCACATATAAAGTATGCACCGTATAAAGATCATTATTTATTTCAACCTCGATTTCGTAGTTATTCGAACCAGAAGGAATGGAGAAGTTCATGACCTTTCCAACATCAAAGCCTTTTGGAAAAATAGTAGAATACCCACTCGTGATAATTTCATCCCCAACTTCAATATTCGCATGTTTGGGTATAGCTTCAAGATGAAGAATTTTATGGTTTTTTCCTTTCCACACTAAATTGCCATGATATTCTTTGTCTTTTATGATAGCACTTATTCTAATTTGACTGTTCAATAAATTAAGAATATGTGCATAGTTTTCGCTGACATCTTTTACGATACCAACAATTCCATTTTTTGAAAGTACACCCATTCCTGGTTTTATTCCATCTTTCTCACCTTTGCAAATTGTGAAATGGTTGTTTCTTAAATGAAGGGTTTTACTGCAAATATTCGCTGGAATTAATTCAAATTTGTTGAGGAAAGTATCTTTTTTTACTTTTTCTTCACTGAGAGCCAATTCAGGAATGTTCAAAATTTGTTGCAGAAGTTTGGCATTTTCTACCCTTAAACTATCATTTTGATCTTTAAGCTTGAAATAATCACTTAAAGTATTGATACGATTATTGAATTGACCTGAAATCAGGTTTGCAGAATGGATGAATATTTTTTCTTGCTTAGAATTATAATTAGTGATTAAATAAAAACAGAAAACCTCGAGGATTACAAAGAGTATCCAAGAACCGTACTTAGCTAGAAGTAAAAGGAGATTTTGCATGTTTTAATCCACATTTTTAAATACTTTTTCTATCCACAAGGAAAGAATATCGGTCAGAATTTTTGAGCGCCAAACCCGTTCCTCGAACAACCGCTCTTAAAGGATCTTCGGCAACTTGAACTTTAAGTTTTACTTTTTCTGCAAGACGATCCGCTAATCCTCTTAAAAGAGCTCCACCTCCTGTTAAATATAATCCTACTTTGTAAATATCAGATGCCAATTCTGGAGGAGTATCTTCTAAAGCCTTCAAGACGGCCTCTTCAATTTTTGAAATTGATTTATCTAATGCTTCAGCAGTTTCGACGTGAGAAACAAAAACTTGTTTAGGTATTCCAGTCAATAAATCCCTACCATTTACAGCATATTTTTCTGGAGGATCTACTAAGTTTTCAGTAGCAGCCCCAACATTGATCTTAATTTGTTCTGCGGTACGTTCTCCAATCAAAAGATTATGTTTTCTTTTCATGAAGTCAATGATATCATTCGTGAATTCGTCTCCAGCAATCCTGATGGATTGATCAGTAACAATGCCTGACAAAGCAATTACAGCAATTTCAGTTGTTCCTCCACCGATATCAATAATCATATTTCCTACTGGAGCTTCCACATCAATACCAATTCCCAACGCTGCAGCCATTGGTTCATGAATTAAATAGGTTTCCTTAGAATCCACATGATCAGCAGAATCAAAAACAGCCCTTTTTTCTACTTCTGTAATCCCTGAGGGAATACAAATGACCATTTTAAGATGGGTAAAAAATCTTCTTTTTTCACCCAGCATTTGGATAAGACCTTGAATCAAATTCTCAGCTGCTTGGAAATCCGCGATTACACCATCTTTAAGTGGTCGAATCGTTTTGATGTTTTCGTGGGTTTTTTCATGCATATTCATTGCACGAGTTCCGACGGCTATTACTTCATTGGTTAACCTGTTGATGGCTACAATAGATGGTTCATCAATAACCACTTTATCATTTTGGATTATTAAGGTGTTTGCAGTACCTAAATCCACAGCAAGTTCTTGCGTAAAAAAGCTAAACAATTTCATTAACAGGCTCCGTTATATTTATTATAATCGATTTATTTCAGGGGGCTATAAAGTTACTGTTATTTCGCCGATAAACAGTACTAAAAGATATTACATCTTAAACTTAATTTTAAAAAGAGCAAATAATCCTTATTTTTTTCCTACAACTACGGTATGCATTTCTTCTTTGTTAAAGTATTTTATAGCCATTTCACGTATTTCGTGAGCTGAAACTTCTCTTATACGCTGCATCATTTGTGCCAAATGTGCTTCGTCTAAGCCCGAAGTGGTTAAAACTTTCAACATTTGAGAGGATTTCATTGGTCCATCCAATAAACTTAGGAAATTGCCAAGAATGTAATTTCGAACCATTTTTAACTCATCGTCAGAAATAAGTTTTGTTTTAAGAAGCTCCATTTCTTTTTCAATACACCTTAAAGTGGGCTCAACAAATTTATTGTCTACCTCGGTACTTATCGAAAAAAATCCCCCCAAGCGATATGGATCCACAGAAGAGTAAATACCGTAAGTATATCCTTTTTCTTCTCTTACTTTTTTCATGAGTCTAGATCCAAAATATCCTCCAAAAATGGTGTTCAACATATAAAAATCTACATAATCTTGATGTTGTCTATTGAACAAGGGACGACCGACTCGAATGGCCGATTGGTAGTCATTACTCCCCTCTACATTAACTCGTTCTGCTTTTGATATAGAATGAAAAATGGATTTAGCATCCGAATTTTTGTTTGAACCAGGGATAATAGTCTCTAGAAGTTTTGCCACTTGACGTGGAATGCGTCCACTGACCAAAATAATCATATTGTTAGAAACATATAAATTTTTAAAGTGAGCTTCTAAGTCTTTTTGGGATACATTTCTGATTGTTGTAGGCGTGCTATTGTATCCATAAGGATGAGATTTACCAAAGATGTTTTCGGTCAAAAGTCGATAAGCAACCACCTCATTTTTTGACAATTCTATTTCAAGAGAATGAATACTACGATTGATATATTTATGGATTTCATCTTCTTGAAAAATAGGGGTGTTGATAATTTCTCCTATCAAGGGTAAGATGGATTCAAAATGTTTTTCTAAACAATACAAACACAGGCTAGAAGTGTCCATTCCTGAACTCAAGCTGAGCGTTGCTCCGTAGTAGTCCAGTTTTTCTGCAATTTCCTGCCCCGAATGATTTGTTGTACCTTCCCTTAATAGCGCGTGGCATATCTTAGAAACAGATTGTTTATTTTCAAAACTTCTCCCAGCATAAAAGACAAACTCAGTCTTGACAATCGGTTGTGTTCCACCAGGCATGAGATAAATAGGAGTTCCAGTATTTAAAATTAGGCGCTCATATTTTTGAAAAGGCACCGATTGAATATCCTTAATTTTTGGTCCTTTAGCCCGGTTAATCGACATAATTTATAGTTGGACGGCAAAAATATGATAATCTATAGTAAGCAGTTGGCTTTTATACTAGGAATTATAGGGATAAGGATTATTTTTGTGGAATTGGTCAAAAAAGATTTTCGACGAGACCTCCTAAAACAAAGCGCATGAAGTTTAGTGTATCATCTACCGATTTGCTCAAAAAGCTACAAATAGCCAACGGTGCTATTAATCCAAATCCAGTGCTTCCTATTTTGGAAGATTTTTTATTTGATTTAAAGGACAATACACTGAAAATTGTTTCTACTAATTTGGAAACTTCAATCATTACGAGCATTGAAGTAATGACCAATGAAGAAGGTAAAATAGCAGTTCCTGCAAAAATATTATTAGATACATTAAAGGCTTTACCAGAGCAACCCATCACTTTTTCTGCGGATAAAGAAAAAAATGGAATTGAGGTAACTTCAGCTTATGGTAAGTATAAACTGGCAGGTGATAGTCCTGATGATTTTCCTGAAATACCTGCTTCTGAAGATACGGATACAATAGTTTTACCTGGCAGCGTTGTTCATAATGCCATCAATAGAGTATTATTTGCCACGAGCAATGACGAGTTGAGATTGGCTATGACTGGGGTTTATGTTCAAGTAGATTTTAACAAAGTGATTTTTGTTGCAACGGATGCTCATAAACTCGTTAAGTACTCTTTTGGAAATGTAAAGAGTGATTCAACTTCAAGTTTTATCGTGCCGAAGAAAGGATTTAATCTTCTAAAATCGGCATTGTCTTCCGATGCAGAAGTGAGTATGGCTTACAATAAGACAAATGCTTTTTTCTCTTTCGAGGAAACTCAGGTTGTATGTCGCTTGATTGATGCTAAGTATCCTGATTACAATGCCGTGATCCCTGTGGACAATCCTCACTTATTAACACTTGGAAGAACGGATTTCCAAAATTCTTTAAAACGTATCGCAATTTATGCGAATAAAACAACCAATCAAGTTGTTCTGAATATTAACGATGGAAGCCTGACTATTTCTGCTCAGGATTTGGATTTCTCAAACGAGGCAACCGAACAATTATCTTGTACTTACGATGGCGAACCAATGACCATTGGTTTCAATGCAAAGTTTTTAATTGAAATGTTGGGAGTTCTTAGTTCGGATGAAGTTCAATTTGAACTATCAACACCAAACAGGGCGGGTATTTTATTGCCTTCCGATAAAGAAGAGTTTGAAGACTTATTGATGCTGGTTATGCCCGTAATGATGAGCAATTAATCATGAAAATAGGATTGTTTTTTGGTTCTTTCAATCCAGTGCATGTAGGTCATATGGCAATAGCCAATTACATGGCGCAGAACACGGATTTGGATCAAGTTTGGATGGTGGTATCACCGCATAATCCGTTAAAAAATAAAAAGACTCTTGCCAAAGATTTTGATCGCTTACATTTGATAAACTTAGCAATAGGATCGAATGATTTGCTTAGAGCTTCTGATATCGAGTTTTATTTACCAAAGCCCTCCTACACTATTGACACATTGACTTATCTCAAAGAGAAGTATCCCACTCATCAGTTTGTCTTAATTATGGGAAGCGATAATATTGCGACGCTTCATAAATGGAAAAATTACGAACAGATACTTCAACATGAAATTTACGTGTATCAACGACCAAATTATAAAGAAGGAGATTTAGTAAATCATGAAAATGTGAAGCTTTTTGAAGCACCATTATTTGATATTTCTGCGAGTTACATTCGAAAGACCATCAAAGAGAAGAAATCAATTCAGTACTTGGTGCCTGATACAGTGTATGAATATTTAAAAATGTCACCGATTTACGAAAAGCTTGGATAGTTTGAGATAAGCCGTATTTTTTTACAATAAAAAACATG
Organism: Saprospiraceae bacterium; assembly: GCA_020629615.1. Lineage (GTDB taxonomy): Bacteria > Bacteroidota > Bacteroidia > Chitinophagales > Saprospiraceae > JAHDCZ01. The sequence goes on along the minus strand of JAHDCZ010000004.1, from coordinate 11,290 downwards.
TCCAAAGGTTAAAACCAATAGAAAATATTAAGTGAGATGAAAAATGCTTTAACGACCCTGATTCTATTTTGTTTGGCCACTTCAATATTCGCGCAAAGCGAAATAGCAATCAATCAATGGAAGTCATATCTCCCTTATAAAAACGTAAGACAAATAGAAGAAACGCAAGATCGAATCTTGTTTGCCACCGAATGGGCGATTTTAAGTTACCATAAAGCAGATGGTAGTTTTGATTTTTTATCTAAAGTAGATGGTTTAAGCGATATTGGTATTTCAGAGATTGCGTACGACCATGTTAATGAGCAATTGGTAATTGCTTATACGAATAGCAATATGGATTTTGTCCAAGGAAATGAGGTGATCAATAAATCGGATATCAGAGATAATACTACAATTGCTGGAGATCGGTCGATCAATGATATTCATATCACGGAAAGCAATAAAATGTTCTTGTCCACATCTTTTGGCATTCTTGAGCAAGACCTACAGACACTAGAATTTGGGCAGACAATTTTTACTGATGCCATAGTGAATCAGATCAGTAGTGGTCTGGGATTTTTATATGCTGCCACGGAAGATGGCTTGTATTCCGTAAGAACGGATCTAGGAATAAATATTGCCGACTTTGGATCCTGGGAATTATTAGGACCGGAAGTAAATATGCCTCAAGTTTATCCAAGCGAACATGTCGCCGTATTGGAAAATAAAGTTTTTACTGTTGTCGATGATACTTTAAAGATGGCGATAATTGGGGAGAGTTTCGAAATGGTTGAACTAGTACCTGATGGTTTTGTACCTCGTTTTATTCGAGCCTCTGGTGGTCTTTTGGCACTTGGTGTCTATGATGAACAATATACCAGTCAGGTCCTGTTTTTTAATGTTGATGGAACAAAACTTGAGGGTCCAAGTGGTTGTTCTAATTTGGTGACAGATGCATATATTTCGAGTACTGGAAGAATTTGGTTTGGCGATGAATGGAATAACATCAGGTTTGCGGATTCCTTTGAAGGTACTTGTAGTACTAAAAAGATTAATTCGCCAACGACACACGAACTTTCAGAAATCACGATCAAAGGAGATGATGTCTTTGTTGCTTCAGGCGGGGTATCGGATAATTACCAGGCCATGGCTTCTCGAAATGGATTTTATCAATTGTCGGATAATGAATGGAAGATATTCAATCAAAATTCATTCCCGTCGGCAGGTTTAGAGGATTTTGTGAATGCCTATCGCATCTTGCCCCATCCTCAAAGAAATGTTGTCTATGTTGCAAGTTATTGGGGCGGATTGATACGTCTAGATTTGGATACTGAAGAGTTTACTTTTTCAACGCAGACCAACTCTGCGCTTCAAGGTAGAAATGGCACATCGAGCACAACATTTGTCGGAGGATTGGTTTTTGATCGAGATAATAATTTGTGGGTTTCTAATTACGAAGCTCCAGAACCTTTAGTTGTATTTCTTGATGGAAATGATTCTAGTATTTCTTTTCCTGTTGTATCATCGAATAAATTAGTTCAAATCACGATGGATCAAAGCGGCTATATTTGGGCCGTTGTAGATGGAAATCCCGGTGGAGTTCTGGTGTATGATCCGGGAAGTAAACCAGAAGATCCTTCTGACGATCGAGATTTATTTATAAACTTAGGTGTACCTGTAAATACCATTGAAGTCGATCGATCAGGTGATGTGTGGGTAGGTACCACAGAAGGCCCTTATGTTTTTGAATGTGGGGGAAGCGCAGTAGAAGGCAATTGTGAAGGGACTCAAAGAAAAGTATTGCAAGACAGCATTGCGGCTTTTTTACTGCAAACTGAAAACATTCGGACGATCGAAACGGATGGCGCAAACAGAAAATGGTTTGGTACCAAAAATGGAATTTTTGTTCAATCTCCAGACGGTGAAGATCAAATAATGGTTTTAAATGAAAGCAATTCGCCCTTATTTGATAATCAAGTTATTGATTTAACGTTTAATGGGAAAAGCGGAGAAATGTTTATAGGAACCAACAAAGGAATCCAATCTGTTCGTACCGAAACCACTTCAGGTATAGCAACTCATAGTGGGAATGTTGTCGCTTTTCCGAATCCTGTCAGGCCAGATTATTCTGGTCCCATTGCGATTAAAGGATTGGCTAATGATGCGGAGGTAAAGATTACTGATATAGCAGGAAAGTTGGTTTATGAAACCACAGCTTTAGGTGGTCAAGCAATATGGAATGGAAGAGATTATAATGGTCGAAAAGCGGAGTCAGGAGTTTACCTAGTTTTTAGTTCGAGTACCGAAAATTTTGATAATCCAGACAGTTACGTCACCAAGATTTTATTCATGAATTAAGCTTGAGTTGTATTTCTTTGATCGTACTCGTTGGATAATTTCTTGGTAGTAGTTTTCGTATTTAGGAAGAATTTTATCGATTTCAAATTCTTTGGCTTGCGCCAATGCAGATTGACCAAACGAAGAAAGTTTCGATTCATCTGTTAACAATGAGAGAGCATTGCTGGCCATATTTTCAACATCTCCAATCTCAGATAAAAATCCCGTCTTGTTGTGAATATTGACTTCAGGGAGCCCACCTACATTCGTTGAAATAACTGGAACTTCACAAGCCATCGCTTCGAGTGCAGCTAACCCAAAACTTTCGTCTTCAGACGGAATAATAAAAAGATCACTAATGGCTAAAAGCTCCTCAACCGCATTCTGTTTACCCAAGAATCTTATCTGGTCGCATAGACCTAATTCCATACAAAGATCTTCAAGACTTCTTCGCTCAGGGCCATCGCCAATCAAAAGTAAAAGCGCTGGAGTCTTTTTGACGATCTTACTGAAAGCCTTGATAACATCTTGAACACGCTTCACTTTTCTAAAATTTGAAGTGTGTGCTATTATTTTTTCTCCGTTGGGAGCGAGAACTTTTTTGAAATGATCTTTATCTACTTTTTTGAATCGCGTAAAGTCAATAAAATTATAGATGACCTCAATGTCCTTCTTAATATTAAAGGTATTGAGTGTTTTAACTTTTAAATATTCGGACACCGCAGTTACACCATCTGAATTATTGATGCTAAATTGTACAACAGGGGCGAAAGAACGATCATTTCCAACAAGAGTGATATCTGTTCCATGGAGCGTTGTGACTACAGGTAGAGGGATACCCTCAGCAGCCAAGATAGATTTTGCCGTAAAGGCGACGGCAGCATGAGGAATAGCATAATGCACATGTAATAAATCCAATCGAGCCGATTTCACTACATCTACCAACTTGCTCGCTAATGCAGTTTCATATGGTTCATATTCAAAAAGAGGATAGGACATAGAGTTCACTTCATGATAAAAAATATTCTCATAAAATGACTCCAATCGTACGGGGCGCTTGTAAGTTATAAAGTGTACGTTGTGTCCTTTTTTAGCCAAGGCAATTCCCAATTCAGTTGCCACAACACCACTTCCACCAAATGTAGGATAGCAAACAATACCAATGTTCATACGATATATTTATATTTAAATTTATAATAAATACCTACGATTATCCAAGGTAAAACTATAAAACTGACAACCTTTAAGCGCTTTATGCGTTTTATGTAACAAGTAGGTTTAAAATAAGTTGAAACAAAATGATTATTTATTCCATAAAGGATCTTGAAAAGCTGTCGGGTGTGAAAGCTCACACGCTACGTATATGGGAGAAGCGATATGGAATTATTCAACCGAAACGAACTCAAACAAATATCAGATATTACTTAGATGAGGATCTCAAGCAAATATTAAATATTGCTTTTCTCAACAAAAAAGGATATCGGATATCTAAAATTGCCGCACTAAGCAATAAAGAAATTAGGCAAAAGGTAGCCGAATATACCGAGATAAATTCTTCATTCGAGGATTATCAATTAGACGCTCTTACTTTATGTGTTTTGGAACTTAATGAAAGTAAATTTTCCAAGATACTTGACAAGTACATCACGCAAAAAGGATTTCTTCATGTGATGAATCATGTGATTTACCCCTTGCTAGATAAGTTAGGAATGATGTGGATGTCAGGATCCATTAAAAGTGTACACGAACACTTTGTGAGCAATGTTGTACGTAGAAAAACGATCAACGCGATAGATCGAATCAAAGAATCACGTAACGAAGTAAATAATCCTAAGTTCCTTATCTATTTGCCGGAAGGCGAAAATCACGAATTAAGTTTATTGTATCTACACTATATCTTAAAAGAAAAAGGAATGCGAGTGGTCAATGTTGGAATTGGCATCCCACTAGATGATGTTATTGATGGATGTAGAATTTCTAAACCTGATTTTGTTTTTACCATGGTCAATGACAGTTTGTCCAATAAAGATTTAGAAAAATATATTGACCAACTAACCTCTCGTGTAGGAAACGCAGAAGTCCTCTTGTCCGGGATGCAAGTGATACAATTGAATCAAACAGACAATGCAAACTATCAAGCATTTAAAGGAACAAAGCAACTCATAGACTTTGTTGATAATCTACTCAAAGTACAAATCACAGCGTAATTTAGTATCAATTGTTTTTCTGTCGTATACTTGTTGAAAAATTGCGACATGAAAAATATCATTCTTTTACTTTCTCTTAGTACTCTTTTAATTTCTTTCCAAAGCTGTAAAAAGAAAATAACGGATAGTGATGGGGTACAATCCACCAGTCAGGAATCTGCCGCACCAATGGAAGGAACTGCTTTTGAAGTCAATACAGAAATGAGTAAAGTACTTTGGAACGGATCAAAACCGACGGGTATTCACACTGGATCGGTTGATTTAAGTGAGGGACAACTGTATATGAAGGATGGGTCCTTAACGGCAGGGAGCTTTGTAATCGACATGAATACTATTGCTTGTCTTGACTTGCAAGGAGAGCAAAAAGAAAGTATAGAAGCACATTTAAAAGGCTTAAACGAAGGAGAAGAAGATGATTTTTTTAACGTCACTAAATTTCCAACCGCCAAGTTTGAAATTACGAAAGTGACCAATTTGGTTTCGGATGCGGATGCGAGCAACTTAGTTTATGGAAATTTGACCTTAAAAGGAGTGACTCATTCTATTGGTTTTAAGGCCAAAATCCAAGAGGTCAATGGAAAAGTGTTGGTAAATATCCCTGAGTTTAAAATTGACCGAACACGATGGGGGATCAAATTTATGTCTAAGTCCGTTCTGGGTGATATCAAAGAAAAGTTTATCAACGATGATATCGGAATTGCCATTAAACTGACAACTATAGCATCTTAATTGTCAATAACGATTTCAATCAACTCACTTGAATTTAAATCGGACTTTAACATAATTTGTTTTTTCTTTCCTCGATAATAGTAAGAGATGGCCATCGTGTTGGGAGGTCGTTTCCCTACATTTTCAGCATGAAGCAACAAATAGTTTTTACCAGTTTCGTTCAATTGTAGTTTTAGTTTTTTCGGTTTCGCTTCCAGCGAATGATTTTCCAAAATCCAATCCCCGTTAAAGTTAAGGGACAAGATATCACCATCTTGAATCATATGATCATATAAGTTCATTTCGATCTTAGCACTATCGACTCGGATGGTACGGTTACTGGCAGTCACGATACGTTCTTTTAATTTATCCGGGATTAATTCTACATTGGAATCCGAACTTACAATTAAATCTTTTTCCTTTAACTTTTCTGGATAGATCACTTTGAAGTAGTAGGGGATTTCAGGAAAATGGCTCAATGGAAGTTTTAATAGATTAATGATTTCATTTAAGACTTGAATGGTACCATCTGGAGAATTAAATCGAGTGGTTTTAGAAAACTCATTGTGGTAGTATACATATTTTCCCTGTGCTCTGTGATCCTCAGGTACAACACCAGACAAATAAAAATCAGAAGCTAATTGTTTAGCCTCTATCGAATTGGTTTTTAGCTTTTGCAAAAGTTTATTGAACTCACTTGTCCTAGAAGCATTCATTCCTTTTTCAAGGGTATAGCCATTCATTCTTCCATAAGCGCTAATAAGTTTTTCATTCAGTTCCTTGGCTTGTCCATCCTCTTGAAATCGAAGCATCATGCCGTATCTGTAAACTGCGGCATGAAGGTCCAACATAATTTTGGACAGTTGAGGAAACTCCGATTGTTTGGCATAGGTCATTTGGCGCTTCCAAAAAGCTTTGGTAAACTGATTGTTTTGTTTGTAGTAGGTTTTGACCATTACCTCTGCAGAATCTAGCATCGCATAGACTTCAAGTTGTTGTTCTTTATTTTCGATATCTATTGTGTTGATAAAACTTTCAATATCAAATCGCCAACGATCAATTTTGTTCACCTGTAAGTTTATCTTTTGAGTTACTTTGGCAATATCTGAGAAGTTGGAATTAAGCTTTTTTCTCAAAGTGTTTACAGGTCTGCTGGAATAGAGTATGTTGGTGTAGTTTTCTTCAGTTTCAAAAAAATTGTTGGGAAACACACTATTTACAAAAGACATTTGTTCATTTTGACTAAAGTCAATTGTCTTATTTATTTCTGCATTAAAATTTTCAAATAAGTAACTGGATAAGAAAATTCCATTGGAGCATTTATTGAGATATTCTACATAGTCCGTAATCTCTCTACTGGATTGGGCATTAGTTTGACCCAATATAGAGCAAGAGCAAAACAGAAATAAGCTTACAAAAATTGATCGAATCATACGGGGAGTCTTTTTAAATTCTTAAAATTCGTGTTAAACGAATTCATCAAAATCATCAGAAATTTTAAATTTATTGTGAAGCTTGTCTAAATGTTTTTGATTTTCAATCCATTCTTCCGAATATCCACAAAGGCAGCATACATAACGACTAACAGGAAAAGCTTTAAATTGATTCAATCGGACCTTATTATGCATGCCACTCCAATTATTTCCACCTTTAATTAGGGCGATTTTCATCGAATGGCATTTAGGACATTGGTGTGTATTCTTCATGAATAATATCTTATCGACCTACGTGTACCAATAATACCGAAACATCGGATGGAGAGACACCACTGATCCGACTTGCTTGACCGATCGTTTTGGGTTTGATCTCGCTAAGCTTTTGTCGTGCTTCGGAGGATAAAGAAAGAATATTTCCGTATTCCATATCATCTTTTAATCTAACATCCTCTAAACGATTCATTTTGTTAACCTGTTCTTGCTCTCTTCGAATATATCCTTTGTATTTCATGCCTACTTCCGATAGTAAAACAGTTTCTTCATCGTACTTTGATAAAAACGTTTTTAGGTCTTCAATCGTATCACTCAGATCATTTAAGTTAATATGAGGACGTGATAATACAGAAATTAGTTTCACTTTTTGATTAAGTGCAGCTGATCCAATATTTTCTAAATAAGGATTCATTTGGTCAGGTGATACACTTAGGTTTTCGACAAACTTGGTGATGTCTTTTTGGGCTTTTAATTTTTCGTTCACTCGATCCATTCTTTGATCCAAATTTTCCATTCCTATGGCTTTCGCCAATGGAGTTAAGCGAATATCAGCATTATCTTGACGCAACAAGATTCGATATTCCGCTCTGGAAGTAAACATTCGGTATGGTTCTTTGGTCCCTTTGTTGACCAAGTCATCGATCAGTACACCAATATAGGCATCAGATCTTTTTAGAACGAATGGTTCTTCTTCTTTGACATAATGATTGGCGTTGATACCTGCCATCAATCCTTGACAACCTGCTTCTTCGTAACCGGTCGTTCCATTAATTTGACCCGCAAAAAATAAGCCTTTTACCAACTTGGTTTGTAGGGAATTGTCTAATTGAGTCGGTTGAAAAAAGTCATACTCAATAGCATAACCGGGTCTGAACATCTTCATGTTTTCAAAGCCAGGCACTTTTCTCAAAGCTGAGTATTGAACATCTTCTGGAAGAGAAGACGAAAATCCATTGACATAAATTTCACAAGTATTCCATCCTTCTGGTTCGACAAACAATTGATGTTGGTCTTTATCTGCAAATCGATCTATTTTATCCTCTATTGACGGACAGTATCGTGGTCCCAAGCCTTGGATTCTTCCGTTAAACATAGGAGATCGATCAAATCCAGTTCTTAGTTGGTCATGAACAGAAAGATTAGTATAAGTAATATGACAAGGCAACTGCTTTTCAATTGTTGGAGTATCGGTGAAAGAAAACTTCGAAGGATTTTCATCACCTGCTTGTGTTTCCATTTTGCTGTAATCAAGGGTTCTACCATCAACTCTAGCAGGAGTACCTGTTTTCATTCTTCCTGCTTCAAATCCCAATTCGATCAACTGTTCGGTTAATCCAGTTGCCGCTCTTTCTCCAGCGCGACCACCACCAAATTGTTTTTCACCAATATGGATCAAGCCATTCAGAAAAGTACCATTGGTAAGAATGACAGACTTGGATTTGATTTCTAAACCAATACCTGTTTTGACACCTTTACAAATTCCGTCTTTAACGATTAGGCCAGTGACCATTTCTTGCCAGAAATCAATGTTTTCATTTTCTTCCAACATTTTTCGCCACATACTGGCAAACATCATCCGATCACTTTGGGCACGTGGACTCCACATCGCAGGCCCTTTGGATTTATTCAACATTCTAAACTGAACCATCGTATGGTCGGTGATAATTCCACTGTATCCTCCAAGTGCATCAATCTCGCGGACGATTTGTCCTTTGGCAACGCCGCCCATGGCAGGATTACAAGACATTTGGGCAATGGTATTCATGTTCATGGTTGCCAAGAGCACTTTAGAACCCATGTTTGCGGCAGCAGTGGCCGCTTCACAACCGGCATGTCCGGCACCAACTACTATGACGTCGTATTCTGGAAACATAATGCTGCAAAATTACGAGTATTTTATGAACTAAAGGGATATGCGATGTTTGATTATCTATGATAATTTTGTTCCGAATTGTTCAAGACGGAAAAGGAGTTTATGTCGCAAGGGCACTTCACGGATTAATTGATAATGCTTATTTTGAAGATGTTTTGGGATGTAGTATCGTTAGTCCAAGGGAAAACAAAAATGATTTGAAAGAATCATTATTAATTCAGGAATTAGAAATTTCTGAGTTACCAAACGGTGTATATTTAATTCAAATCATAAATAAAAAAGGAGAAAAGATAATTAAGAAATTTGTTGTTATGAACAAATAATGAAAAATTCACTAGTTATATATATAGCCCTGTTATACTTGATCTTTGGGTCAAGTATAACAGGACATACTCAAAGGCAAGATTATAACTGGATCTTTGGTTATCAGACAACTAACTTAACGGGACAAGCGGGTTCAATATTGAATTTTCAAGGAGGAAACAGGGATACAATTTTTCAATTATTGCCCTGGGCAATGGGAGCCAATAATACTAGCATTAGCAGTAAAGAAAATGGCAAGTTACTTTTTTACAGTAATGGCTGTGCAGTTTTTGATAGTAGTCATCAGATTATGATGAATGGAGATAGTCTTAATCTTGGAGAAATTTATGACAATAATTGTGGTGGAGGTTATGGAAATACTGGAATTGCCAATACTCTTATTCTTCCCGATCCATCAAATGAAAAAGGATATTATTTAATTCATAAAACAGAGGTTCTTATATCAGAACCCTTTCTTGACATAATTAGTCCAGACATAAAATATACTTATGTTGACATGACATTAAATGATGGATTGGGAGCAGTTACAGAGAAGAATGAAGTTTTTTTCGATGAGGCGAATAGTATGGGAGGTTTTTTAACAGCGTGTAAGCATGAAAATGGGAATGATTGGTGGGTGTTACAACCAGAGAAATTAGGTAATAGATATTTTAAATTTCTTTTAAATGAGTCAGGAATAACACTTCATGACACACAAATCTTGGGACCGACATTTGATTATTTCTCTGAGGGAGCACAAGCAAAATTTACACCAGACGGGACTAAATATTTATTGTTTAACGCCATTAATGGATTGTTGGTATTTGATTTTGATCGCACGACAAGCACATTAAGTAACCTTAATGTGGTAAATGTTTTAGAAGAATATCGACCAACAGGATTATCAACTTCACCCAATAGTCGATTTGCCTATTTGTCGGCTGGAGGAGAATTATTTCAGGTAGATTTATGGGCTGACGATTTGCAAGAAAGTTTGACTTTGATCGCAGAGTGGGATGGTTTTGTAGACCCTTTGCCGACAAATTTTCATTTGGGGCAATTAGGCCCTGACTGTAGGATTTATATTGGCAGCACCAATGGATCAAAATACCTCCATGTCATTCACCAGCCTAATGAAAAAGGAATGACATGTGATGTTAGACAGCATGATTTAGAAGTTCCTAATTATATATGGTCTGGCTCTATGCCCAATTTTCCCCATTTTCGTATGGATGAGGACGATATCTGTGATCCTACGATTACCTCAGTTTTTGGAATTCCATTCATTTCAACAAAATCCTTAAAGATATTTCCAAATCCTACGAGTGAGCTATTGAGTATAGAAAATAGAGGGTTTAAATCGATAGAGATCATGGACTATCAAGGAAGGATTCTTGTTGAGAAGAAAATCACTTTAGAAGAGTTAATAGAAATAAATACCTCTGGACTGGTTGATGGAATTTATTTAGCTAGAGGGTTGAATGATGAGGGAGAAGTATGGATGGGGAGGTTTGTGGTGAGTCATTGAATTATTAAGTTGACTCAATCGATTAATTCTGATCTTCTATAAAAAACCTTAATTACTATTTCTGAAAAGGTATGATTCTTTTTGTATTCTCTCCTTGTATATTTACGTCACAATAGAGCATAATATTTCATTATGCCCAGATTAAGCGAATTATGGAGAGACATCAAATATTAAAAACAGAGCAGAAAGCCCTAGAAATTAACTTAAATGATAAAATCTATGGCACATTTGCGGAGATCGGAGCGGGACAAGAAGTCGCTCGAAATTTTTTCCAGGCCGGCGCTGCTGTAGGGACCATTGCAAAAACAATGTCGGCTTACGATAAGACATATTCGGATGCGATTTATGGGACGGAGGATTCTAAGCGCTATGTTTGTGAATCTCGTTTGTATAAAATGTTGGACCACGAATATGGTCTGATGGAGGAACGATTACAGGATGAGCGACCAGATACCTGTTTTTTCGTATTTGCTGATACGGTTGCTGCTATTAATTATCGGAAGACCATCAAAGGTGATGGCTGGTTGGGTGTTCGTTTTCAATTAAGCCCCAATGAAAAACCCAACGAGTGCATGATCCATGTCAAGATGCTGGATAACGACAACCGATTGCAACAAGAAGCCATTGGGATCATTGGAGTCAATTT
>JAHDCZ010000075.1 GCA_020629615.1 Saprospiraceae bacterium | reverse complement strand
TTGCCATTTCAATTTCTTGTACTTCATAGGCTGTTGCCAAATTTTCTGTATTGATCACCACCAAGGCATTGATGTTACCAGGACATTCGGAAAAATCCGCCGTTCGTAAAGTCACATACGCTGCTCCATCAACAGGTAAGACAGGATCACAGGATGTCGCATGATCGAAACGATATACTTCATTTGGATTCTCAACGTCCTCTAAGCTATATACATTCATAGAAGCCCTTGAGCCGATAAACAATTTATCCTCATAAGGGAAAATCGTTTCCATGTCCATTCCAAAAAATGAATGCTCTTGTTGTACTTGTTCAAACGCACCGCCTTCATCATTGATGATGCTAAGGTTTTTATTTCCTATGATGTACACGTGATCTTTGGTGTGCGTAATTCTGTTGACGGTTCCACTCGTGTTGGAGCTATTTCCGGAGAAGGAAGCAGGAACTGCTGATTTTGGTATAATGTTTTGAGCAAAATCAAGGTATACTAGATTGTTGTTTGTTATTTCTTGGTAGATATCAGAGTCTTCGTCCAATTCTTTGGTCACTTCCGTGAATGAAAAACCTAATAGACTTTGTCCATTGCTATCTTGAAATTCATCTTGGAATACAAATTCGGCTCTAGCCAATAAAACCGCGTTATTGATATTTGAAATATCAATCTTCATCATATCATAATAACTTTCAGCATAGATTACATCTTCTTTCACAAAGAATTCCCTATTCCCTGGAACATTGATAAAGTTGACCGTCACAGGACTTGATGGATTAGAATTATCCAAAACATGAATTCCTTTTTCTTCCTCACCAATTAAAATATAACTGTCCGCAACATAAATCTTTCCCGGATTGTTGATGTTTTGAATCTCAGCATTCAAGGATTGATTTCTCACCTCATCCAAATCTCCATAAATGGCTGAAGCTTCTTGATAGGTGACTTTAAGGGTTCCGCGATCCTCGTTACAGGCAGAAAATAAAATAAGCAACAAGCCTGATACGAATAGAAGAGTATTTTTCATGAAATCAAATTTAGTTCTATTAAAAATAAGGAAAAATTGTCATTGCCCCTTGTATAGAATTAATATTAGCAAAACTCTAACAATAAATGTTTCGACGATCAATGGATACCTTGAGTTGTTAATGATAACGACACATATTGATTCACTTAGATGAGTTCAATTCAACTCATATGCTTACCTTAGGCTTTTATTCTTCTATTAAGATTCAAAATAACTAGTATGCGCTTTATAATGTTCACTTTTATATTACTTACTCTGACATTCGCACTTGATGCGCAAAACCCTGTAAAATATTCCAAAGTCAAACTCCATTTGCACGATCATGATCTAAAATTGATTTCTTCTTTGGGACTAGAAACGGATCATGGTTCGCATGCTCATCACAAGCACCTTATCAATGTATTTGACCAACGTGAGTTGAAGCTACTGGAAGAAGCTGGAGTTTCATACGATATAATCATCGATGATGTACAGGCATTCTATAAAATTCATGGGACAACCGATCACGAATATGTCAAACTACAAGCAAGAAATGAGAATTGCGTAAGTACGGCGTCGGACAAATTTGATTACGAAACACCAGTTAATTATTCTTTTGGAACGATGGGAGGATATCTCACCTATCAAGAAGCACTTGATGAAATGGATAAGATGGCATCCATGTATCCCAATTTGATTACTTCTAGATTGACTATCGGCAATATCCTCACTCATGAAGATCGGAATTTGTATTACATGGTGATCTCCAACACTCCCAATAATATAGATACAAATAAACCGCAAATCCTCTATAACTCTCTGCATCATGCGAGAGAACCTAATTCGTTGTCACAGAATATTTTTTACATGTGGTACCTCTTAGAAAATTATGGGAGCGATGAAGAAGTAACGTACCTGGTAGATAACACGACGATGTTTTTCTTTCCGATCGTAAACCCTGACGGATATGTTTGGAATGAAACAACTAATCCAAACGGAGGAGGATTTTGGAGAAAAAATCGATATGTCAATGAAGAAGGCGAAGCTGTAGGTGTTGACCTAAATAGAAATTATGGGTTCTTTTGGGGATTTGATGACTTTGGTTCATCAGATAACGAACAAAGTCAAGTTTATCGTGGACCAGGACCTTTTTCTGAACCAGAGACCCAAGCCATGCGTCAATTGTTCTTGGAAAACAATTTTCTTATCGCCTTAAATTATCACACCTTTGGAAATTTGTTGATTCATCCTTGGGGATATTCCGATCAACCTACCGACGAAGATGCGGCGTTTAAATCCTTGGCAAGAGTCATGACTGCAGATAATGATTTTCTTATCGGTACTGGAACAGAAACAGTAGGTTATGTCGTCAATGGAGATAGTGATGATTGGATGTATGGTGAGCAGACAGAAAAGAATAAATCTTATTCTATGACTCCGGAAGTAGGTCCTGCATTTTGGCCAGCAGAGGATCAGATCGATGGATTAAATAAAACTGCTGTCAGACATAATCTCAATGCGGCCCATCTTTTACTCAATTTTGGTTGGGCAAGAGAACTTTCGAGTTCCAATGAAATTACCAACGAGACCGGAACGCTTTTATTTCAGTTTGAAAAAAGTGGTTTGGTTGATGGCAACATTTCTTTTTCTGTTGTTTCAGAGACTCCAGGGGTTAGCCTTTCGGCGAATGAATATCCGAATCTATCAATGAACATTTCTGAAACGATGGAATTCGATGTGAAATATGAAGTTGATGAGGGATTCGATGAATCAACAATTGAACTCGCCATGATTATTGATAATGGAAACTACCAGCATCGAATACCATTTCAAAAAACGTATGTGGCTGGAGCAGATGAACCAGCTTTTACGAGTTTGGATTCGATTGAGAATATGGACAACTTTTCTACAATTGGAGGTGATTGGGATTTAACTACTGAAGATTTTGTGTCTCCACCCTTCTCAATTACTGACTCTCCACTAAGTAACTACGAGAATAACACCAATACACAAATATTTATAATCAATCCAATAAATTTAATGGATGTAGATTCCGCCTTTTTCAAATTCCACACAAAATTTGAAATAGAACCTGATTATGATTACGTTCAACTAAAAGTTTCTAATGATGGCATCAATTATACGGCGATCTGCGGTAATTATACCAATATTTCTGTGCCTGATCAACTAGAGGAAGAAGAACCCTTATATGACGGATTTCAGTCTGAATGGGTGCAAGAAAAAATTTGTTTGAATGAATATATTGATAATGAAAACGTGTTTTTTCAATTCGTTTTCCATAGTGATGGAGGTGTTAGAGAAGACGGATTTTATTTTGATGATTTGATTGTCGAAAAATTCGTAGGGACAACAAAAACAACCGAAATTATTCGATTAAACAATATTGCAATCTCACCTAATCCAAGTCAGGATCAAATCAACATCACCTTGAATGATCACAATGATTTGAATGATTTAAGTTTTGAGATTTACAATTTGATGGGAATGCGAGTCATGGATGGGCAGATTGATCAAGGCATCACGAGTCTCGATGTATCTAAGATCGTTAGTGGTTCTTATTTCATTAGCGTAAAGCAAAGAGGAAAAATTCTTTCTACGACGCAATGGATAAAACTATAACCATGCGATTTTTAATATTAATTTCAGCGGCCTTTTTATTTTCTGCTTGCCCTTCTTCTGAGCGAATCGTTGAAGTGGAAGAATCTTTTTTGGAGGATCAACTGGAAGTCGATCTACAAGACAAAATGAATCCCAAGCGGATTGAAGTGAGTTTTCCTTCGATGGGATTAAAATTCCTTTGCACGGTTAATGAGGAAAAAAATATTGTGGTATTTGAATTTGATACTAAGATCAAAAGCAAAAAGGAAATGATGAAATTCCTAATGAATGAAGTTGGGATTAGTTATGTGCAAGAAACGAGGGGATGTCCGTGATGTTGTACTGAGCGAAATGATAAAAAAAGCTCAACATAATTCCTGTTGAGCTTTTTTTAGTATGCGGAGCTCACAAACTATCGAGCAACAATCACCTTTCTACTGACACGTATAGTTTTGGTTTCATTCTGAAGTTGTATTATGTATAATCCTGTGGCTATTTGACTGACATCCAATTGGCTAGGATTCATTTCTTTCAATATTAATCTTCCTCGCGAATCATATAAGTGTACGGTATAATCAATATCCGCATCGACAGTGATAAACAATCGGTCCGATACAGGGTTCGGCAATATGGTAATTTTGATACCATCTAGATCAATAACGGCAGTAATTTCATCGCTATCGTCACAATTTTCATCAATTCCATTGTTTGGAATTTCTTCTGCTTCTGGATTAATGGCTGGGTTGTTGTCATCGCAATCCCCTCCTATTGTAGCGGTTCCTGCAGGCTGCATGCAATCGTTGATTGTATTATCATCATTCCCAAAGCCATCTCCATCTTCATCAACATAATAAGTCACTACATTCAAATTCTCATCGACATTGCCATCACAATTATTATCTATATCGTCACAGATTTCTTCCGCATCAGGATTAACGGACGGGTCATTGTCATCACAATCACCTCCTATCGACACCATCCCAACTGGTTGTTCACAATCTGACATAGTAATATTATCATCCCCATATCCATCACCATCTGCATCCGCGTAATAAATTTCAAAAATAAGGTCTTCATCAATATTAATATCGCAGTTATTATCCAATCCATCACAGATCTCTTCGGCCTCAGGATTAATGGCTGGATTGGAATCATCACAATCGCCGCCGATTAATACCGTGTTGATCGGCTGTGTACAATCATTTACAGTATTTAAGTCATCACCAAATCCATCACCGTCCATATCTAGATAATAAGTCAAGAAGTTTAATCCTTCGTCGATTTGATCATTACAGTTGTTATCGATGCCATCGCAAATTTCAGAAGCACCAGGATATACCTCTGGGTTATTGTCGTCGCAATCTTCATTAGAATTAAATCCGTCACCATCCGCATCAATAATTTCATCTATTCCATCACAATTCTCATCAATCCCGTTATTGGCAATTTCCATGGCATCTGGGTTAATTTCGGCATCATTGTCATCACAATCGCCCCCTACACTTACGGTGTTTGCCGGCTGCGTACAGTCTTCCATTGCTGTATTATCATCTCCATATCCATCACCATCTATATCCATATAATAAGTTTGTTCAGTTAAATTTTCATCGATTTCTCCGTTACAATTATTATCGATGCCATCGCAAAGTTCAGTGGCATCAGGATTTATATCTGCATTGTTGTCATCGCAATCTACATCACTACTAAAACCATCACCATCAGCGTCGATCATGAAAATAAAATCTTCACATAACTCTGGCGCGCCCCCATTAATCCAGTTTTGTAACATCTCTAGTTCATCAGCGTCAAACTCTCCAGATGCTCGATCATTCATCGAAGGACCAAATGAAACCCCACAGCCATCATAACCAGATACGACAATAACATCCACAAAAGTTGTCCCCGATATTAAGTTGGTGCCACATGTATTGCCACCCAAAATGACCGTGTTATAATTTCTAAGATCAATTCCTCCTGCAGCACCAGCACCATGACATCCGTTACAACCATTATCAGAAAATAAGCTTTCTATTTCTTCCCATCCAATAGCTCCATTATCACAACGGTCATCCATATTGGAAACATAGCCATCTGGTTGTTCACAAGCGGAAACCGAATTATTTTCATCTCCCAAACCATCACTATCGGCATCTAAGTACCAAATCAATTCTCCTGGACCATCACAGACACCGCATTCATCTAAAATTCCAAAACAAGCATTTTCATCCACCCCAATTTGAATTTCTGCAATTGAGGCACAGTCTCCGCCGTCATGTGTATTTAAAATGGTAATTAATATCTTTTGGACTTCTGCACCTTCAAAATCTGGACCTGGAAAACCAGCGTATGTCTCACTTTCATCCGCCATCGCGAAAGTGTATGCTCCTAATTCAGTCCATGTCAAACCATCAGATGAGTAATCGATGATCACTTCCTTTGCACCCCACCCACTTTCTCCTGATCTATTGGCGTTCCAAATGTGGGTGGAGTCTACATATTGGGTTTCGTGGAATTCATACAATATCCAATGACTATTTCCTCTGATTGCATTGGGGTTTTGAGAAACAGCACAAGACACCCAGCTATCATTCCAATAATTACCATTGTCTTCGCATTGGGCTTGAACTTGTAGCGTCACTAAAGAAAGAATTCCGACCAGTGTATATTTAATTATTTGTTGCATTGCTATTGAATCTTGATTTAAGAGAACATTCCTAATGGTCCATCCTGAGTGGTTGTCCAGAAATTATTAATGTTAGGAAATATTTGATAAAGATCTGAAGAAGAGGCTCCAAACCAAAGAGCCAACTCTGCGAAATATTCGTCACAAGAAGTGGTGGGAATTAATCGTCCTCCTCCGAGATCCAAGGTGTTGCCTAAAAACAAATCAGGAAACTGACCGTATATTTTTTGACCATTCACTGGGTTTCCAAATACGAAGGAATGTCCTCCCCAAGCGTGATCTGAACCATCTCCATTGGAAATTAACTTTCTTCCAAAATCAGACATCGTAAATCCGACGACATCATCTTGAACTCCAAGTTCTGCCATCGCTAATTGAAATGAACCAATGGCGGCATCCAACTGGCTTAATAAAGTAGTATGATTTTCTAATAAATCATTATGACCATCCCAACCTCCTAATTCGATGAAAAAGGTTTGATTACACACATCAAGTGTATTTCTTGCTGCGATTGTTTTGGCCACCATTAATAACTTTTGAGATAAGCTATCCTCCGCAAACGGTGTATTGATTTGAGGAGCACCAGCAATGGCTGAACTAAAACTGAACGAGCTATTTCCAGCACTCGTTACCGTATTGGCGTAAGCCGTTTTCAAAATATTATGATAGGTTTGGTCCAACAAATTATCCAAGGTCTGCCGCTTCAAGGTATTATAGAAATCATTTTCTCCTGAACCATTCAATAAAACACTCCCGTTGTCCTGATATCCAATCGCAAACTCTTGAACGATATTTCCTCGTTGAAATACATTTACACCGTCCAAAGAAATATTCATGGACACATCATTGTTGTTGTTATTGGTATAAAGAATATCTGCCAATCGACCACCCCATCCAATATTGTTTACATTCTGCGGAACACTCGTTTGCCAATGATTTCGTTGATCAACATGAGAGAATAATCCTAAGGGTAAATTCAAATCATCTTGATATTCAGCCACGGTAGTTGGTTCAATTAAAGCTCCAACATTCGCTACAAAAGCGGCATTCCCCTCTTCAAATAAATTCTGAATATTTGTAAGCGAAGGATGTATTCCAAATTCTTGACCGGATACATTGCTTGGATTTATAGGCAGTAATTCATTTTGGGCTATTGCCAAATTTCCACGCACATCGGCATATTCTTGATATTCACTTTGTCCTCGAGGTACTAACATATTGAAACTATCATTACCCCCTGAAAGCATAATACAAACCAACGCTTTATAATCAGCTCCTCCGAAAGCGGATCGGTTGGCTGCAGCAGCTGCATTCATTAGGCCTAAGTTTGTTACGCCAGAATATAATGGTGTAACTCCAAGTGAAGCACATCCTAAACCTACTCGACCTAAGAATTTTCTTCGCGTTATTTTATGTTTGTGTGACATTTCTTTGCTTTTTGAGTTTGGTGGGATTATTCTAAAATGATGTAATCTGGAGATACAATGGTAAAATAGAGTGCAGTATCAACATAGTCTTGCGGACTGAATCCTCCTTCATCAAGCATTTGCTGCAATGCTCCAAGAATAATACTTTTGGTTGCATCAGACATCTGTCCTTGACAGAGTAATATATTCAATCGTTCCATTAAGCCTTCTAGTCCCTCCGATTGTAGTATGGCTAGTTCTTCTGAAAAGTCTAATACCGGATTGTCTTGATTATTATAATTCAGTCGCGGGTTATTGTTGTTTACGCCTGTACGATTACGAAAGGGTCTATCTTTGATGGAATTTTCTATTTCATTGATATAGTTGATTACAGTCACCGCATGCAGTATTTGAAACTCAGGAGAAACCATGTTATTCGGTTCTACATATTTATCTTCTGCATAAAAAGGTGTAAAGAAATTAAAGACAGAAGGTGCAGACATAAAAGCTTGTCCAAGGGGTTCTCTTATTTGATCTGGGTCATTAAACCAAACCCTTCCGGAAGGACTATTAATATCAAATGCTTTGAATAATTGCACTAAACGTTCAATGGGTTGCTTTAATTTTCCGTTCTTGGCATTGTTTAACCACGAACAATCTCTTGCTTCTGGATCCAATAAAATCGCTTTTATCATTGCACCCAAATCGCCTCGAACACCCTTTCCATTATTATTAAAAGTTAATGCCACTCTTTTTACATAGGCTGGTGTAGGATTGGATTTCACCATCTGTTGAATCAAACGAGTCGCTAAAAAAGGTCCCATATTGGGATGATTAAATAATACATCCAAAGCAGTTTGTATATCGGTCATACCATCCTGTCCAGCCGGTAAAACCGTCCCGTCAACTAATATCTTTTCTCCTATATCATGGAAGTCCTGGTACATTGCCATTGGGACAGTCAAGTCATATCGATTAAAAGTTCGATCAAATTCTACGGGCTGACCTGCCAAATCAGGAAAGGAAATTAAATTCCAAGCCCCACCAGAAAGTCCAGTGAATACTTTTGCCAGTTCTTGAACATCAGATATGTTATAAGTAGGAATCTTCTCTCCATTTCCATCCAATTTATATGTCCCATCAATTTTCAACTCATGTAATCCTATGGTAAACAATTGCATAATCTCCCGCGCAAAATTTTCGTCAGGCAATGTACCTAGAGAAGGATCTCCCTTCTTATTATTTAAATGACTTAAATAATACCCCATCATCGGATGCAGGGTTATATCTTCGAGCATGTCTCGATAATTTCCAAAAGCCCCTTCGTACAAAAGGTCATAATAACTCATGTGGGCAGGGAGTTGATCTTTCAATTTTATACTTGATCTGGAAACAACCAATACTTGCAACAATGAAAAGGCAATTTTATTTCTCAAAACATCTTGATCATTGAACAAAGAATTATAAAGGGCAAAGGATGAAATTTCCCCCGGTCTATCTGTCCGTTGACCTGGATGTACATTCTCAATTAATTGATTCACTTCATCATAGAGGGTCAATGCTTTATCAATGTATGGAATTGCTGGCATAGCCATTTGCTGATCAATCCAGTTCTCGATACTGATTTGGGTAAGGTATTCAATTTCTTCATAGGTTGATCCAATGCTTGCCTGCCCGAGTAATCGGGCCGCTCCTTTCAAGTCAGGAATATAACCAGTACCATTGAGGGTGTGTCTAGATTCGTCAACTCCTTGTTCTGAGCTAGAAGTCACAGTCACTCCAACAGTGTTTCCCATTCCAAAATGAGTCTCATAAATTTGAGCATGCATCGAAGACACGGCAAACACTAGGATACAAAAGCTTGCAGCAATTAATTTTTTCATCATCTAAATAGGTATTTGATCTGCTATAGTAAGATAGACTTCAGAATAGCGCGAAGGTTTAATGAGTGCAAAAAAGGGCTGTCTATTTCCTTTAAGATACGTAAATAATAAAAGAGGAACGATTAATTTTATAGTTCCTTTATAATGACCTAGAGATTGGATTTGTACAGGATAATAAACTACCAATTTTTACTAGCACATTCAAGATGTTCTTAGATTAAAAAGTAGTGACTTATTAGATTATGATAGCTATTTAAGACTTCCGCTTCAGAAAGGAGGGCTTAATTGATATCTCTACAAAACAACCAATTTCTTAGTTGTTCTATTCCCAGCCCATTCTACCGTAATAAAATATACCCCACTTGATAAAGTACTAATGTCCAATCGTTTTTCAGTTTCACTGATTGACCTTGAAATTTGTATCTTTCCATTGGCATCGCGGATCACTATACGTTCTCCTTTTAAATTATAGAGTAGAATATTATCAATTGCAGGATTGGGGGCAAAGGAAAAATCATTTTCACTTTCAACTGTTTTTGTTGTTGTAATATCATCTTCACAATTCCCCACCATATTAGCATCCATCCATGCCAAACGTTCTTCAATCCAAGACTTCAAATAGTTGATTTCTCCTTCGTAAGTTTCCGGAATTGGGAAAGGCTCAATCCAAATATTATTTCCTATAAAATCCCATCTTTCAAAATTCCGCTCCAATGGATCTTCTAAAAAAGTAGTCTGGGTATCGATCCAATGAAATAGAGAATCCTTTTGTAAAAAACTACTCCTAAAATCTTTCCATCTACAATTGAGTCGGTTAATAAAAATAGGATCTGACATCATCTCCTGCCACCATAGAGGCATCGATGCAAGATCTCCACAATCATCCTGATTTTGTAAATAAGTCCAACCTGAAGTAATGTGACTAGAACATACCGTTGACAAGCCATAGCTTTGATCAAAATCCCAAATCGGGCCTGCCCTAAGTTTTCCTCCTTTGCTATCCTTGTCCTTGTGCATGTACGTACTTAATTTATAGCCGTCAGAATTTTTGGCCAACTCGTTGATCAGGAGAAAATCAACAAAAGAATTGAGGCTTATATAATCTGTATAACGAAACCCTGCATCATTGGTAAAATCAGAAGCAAATACAGCGTCTTCAAAATCGTTTATATAATTGTTGATGTATTCTTTTTGCTCGGGTTGAATTCTATTCGGTTTTGGATAATACCATTGATAACTCATAGGAATTCCCGCTTGAGAATCATAGTTGGATTCGAAAAGATCTTCTTCATCAACATCCCATGTCCAATCAATCCGTAAAATATATCCACCTGTTAAGGAATCCCCTGCAATATCATCTTCATCTAATTTAGCAATATCGACCCGATCATCATCTCGTTTAATATTTTCAGTTAAAATATACATCCCTTGGTATTCTCCATCCAAAACAACTTCAACAAATTGATAATTCGCGGCATAATGCCCCATTTTTCTGAAAAGATCAAAATTCATTGGAACACGCAATTGTGATTTATCGATGACCATGGCGTGCAATATCCAATCCTCTTCTTTTCCCATGCCTAATAAGGGTGCCGAGATTTCATTTTCACCTTCATCCCACAGTTCAATGGTATACGTTTTTTTCTCATACAGCTGCGTAGAATTCCCACGTGTTTCAATACCGATATAACCGTCGTAATGATTAAAGATATCGTTCAGATTGTTCATTTGCCCTATGCCATTATCGATAATCCCCATTCTAGCTCGGATTTTAGGTTCATCTGGAATTTCATTGGCATCGGTGTCGATGACGATTATGGGCAATTTGCTTTCTGTTAGAATTTGTGCGCTAAGTGATAGATGGATAAGCAATAAAAACGAGAGGAGGATTTGTAATTTTTTCATCTGTATTGTTGTTGGGAATTAAGGGTGAAGAACGACATTTATCTTCATTCAAATAAATCTCTTTGTAATAGTTTCTACTCTGTATAGGACATAGTATTAGCCACAGGTTTTTTTTACACTTTACTAATGTAATTTAAGACGCATCTTGCAGTTTTTTTCTTTATTTCTTTCATTTTATTTTGGTCAAACCTATTCAATTGATACAGGAATTTGAGGTCGATTGAATCCTTCTCCATCTTAACAATCTTTAAGTTAAAGGATTCAAGCTCTAAAAATCCAAAATAATCTTCTAGAGATTTTACTAATTCTTCCTCCAAGTCCTCTAAACTTTTTACCTTATCTATGTTGATTTGAAAATCAATACTAAGTAATCGGAAATCCCTCTTAGTGTAATTAATAAGTTCATTGTTAAAGATTTTACCATTGGGGATGGATATTAGGTCATCATCATCATTTAATAATTTGGTCTTAAATAGGGTTAATTCAACCACCTTTCCTTTAATTTCATTCGAATAAATGTAATCACCAATTTCAAAATCCTTAGAAAATCCAAAGTACAAGCCAAAAAGAAAATCTGAAATATATTCTCTAAAAATAAGTACAAGAGCTGCCGCAACGATGCTTAAAGAGGTGATTAAGCTTTTAAAATCAATGCCAAACAATGAAAAGAGAAATACGATAATAGCAAAAAAAAGAAAAGCCCTGAATACATTATTTATCCCATAAATAAAATTATCGGGCTTTCTTCTAATTTTGGATATTTGATACCACTTGACAATTGCAAATCGTAACAAGTAGAGCATAAGAAGTGACAATAAAAACCTGCCGAAAGAATTATCTAAATATAAGTCCAATAACTGATTAATCATTTCCATTTTATGTTTACATATCTTTCAGGGTGCCCAGAATTATCTAAGACTTCAATTGCAAGCTTTTTCCACTCTTTGGCATATTCACGAAGCTCAACAAAATTGTTACGAGTTACTTCATCTAGATTTTTTTCTAAATCAGATATTGCGAACATGGCGGCAGAAATCAACGCATTTTTGGAATCAAGGGATTTTGCATTAAAGGCTTTATGTAATTTTTCCTTACAAATTGTAATCTTGTCAATATTATCATCGATCAATGGACACTGGTATTCTACAGGTGCTTTGATGGAAAAGAGAAAGTGTGATGGCACGTCACCGTACTTTTTCTTTAATCCTCTGACGGTTTGAATCCGATCTTGACGCTTAACTAACTTTCTTGCCATTGGATAATGATTTAGTGGTTGTAGGAACTACCAATAGTCTTTTCTTATCGATAAGTCTGCCTGTAATAACACATACTCCAAATGTCTTACGTTCAATTCTTTGTAATGCTATTTCAATATCATTAAGATGTTTTTTTTGTCGAGAAAGCTGATACAAGGTAAATTCAGTGCTTGAATTTTCCTGAGCGTTTTGAAGCACATTGGACTCATCTCTTCCTTTTTCTGCAACTAAATTTAATTGTTCTTCCCAAAACTTAATTTGATTCATTACGCCTGTTTTTTTCTTTAACAGAATTGCTTTGAATTCATCCAATTCCGTATCTGTGTATTTTTGTTTCATAATAAAAAATAGCTATATGTATTAATCAGATATATAATATGTTATGAATTATTTATAAAATTCAAAATTGAAATATTTGGGTAAACGATTTTTATGATTTTTTTGTTTCAATTGACCTTTATTTTTTTCATAAAAGCTGCAATTTTTATTTCAAAATAGCTGTTTAAGAAAACTAATGTTGATAGTTTAAATTTTACATTTATTTAAAGCAAAAAGTCTGATTATGTTACATCCTCATACTAAAGTTCAGCTGATAAACAAAGACAAAGGTTTTGGCGTGGTGGCTACTAGTTTAATTCCCAAAGGCACAATTACGTGGGTTCAAGATTCACTTGATAGAGTTTTTACACATAAACAATATCAAGCATTTAGTGATTCATACAAGGATATTTTAGACACATACACCTTTAGGAATAAAAAAGGTCAATATGTTCTGTGTTGGGACAATGCAAGATTCGTGAATCATAGCTTCAATTCGAATTGCTTAAGTAGTGCATATGATTTTGAAATTGCTATTAGAGATATTCAAAAAGGAGAGGAGTTAACCGATGATTATGGTTATCTAAATATCAAAGAGCCATTCAAGGGACTTGAAGAAGGTTCCAAACGGAAGTACGTTTATCCCAATGATTTGACCAAATATTATAAAGTTTGGGATAAGAAACTATTAAATGCTTTTAAATATATTGATTTAGTAGGGCAACCATTAAAAGAATATGTTTCTAGGCAAAATTGGAATATAGCTCTCGAAATTGCTCGAGGTAATCAATCAATGGAATCTATTCTGTCTCTATATTATAAAGATTGAGTATTATTTCTACTACTTTTTGCAATTTGTGGCTAACACCCCTATATACCCACCCAAATCGTCACCCAACCGTTCCGGTACGACTATCCACAGAGGTCAGTCTAAAATTAAACAATTATCCCTGTCAAACGAATATCAGCAACGGTTAATAGACAAGAAAGCTATGAGCGGTAAAAAAATAAAAATTGACAAGGATTGGATTCCTTCCGTTTAATTTCTACGATGGTTTTCTCTGAATTGCGAAGGACTAATCCCAGATCTCTTCTTAAACAATCTGGAAAAGTATGGAGGATATTCAAAGCCCAATTCATAGGCGACCTCAGCGATGGTTTTATTAGGGTTTAATAGTTTGTTTTTGGCTGCATCGATGAGATACAATTGCAAATGTTCGGTAGAGCTTTTTCCCGTTTCTTTCTTGAGGGTGTCACTGAGGTAGCGTTGTGAGACTCCTAATTTTTCGGCGATCTGTTCGATGCTCGGAATTCCCTGTTGCTCCAATTGACCGGACTCAAAA
>JAHDCZ010000074.1 GCA_020629615.1 Saprospiraceae bacterium | reverse complement strand
AAAGAAAATTGTTTGAATCAACCTTATGGAGATCTATGGCATCATATGAGTGAGATGGCATACAGGCAGCACCCTTATGCTTGGCCGACCATAGGCAAAATTCCAAAGCATATTGAGGACGCCACGATGGATGATGTAAAGGACTTTTACAACCGATTTTATCATCCTAATAATGCTATTTTATCCATTTGCGGAAATGTAAAAACAGACGAAGTAAAATCACTTTGTGAGAAATGGTTTGGTGATATTGCCAAAGGAGTTGTCCCAACAAAATCATTTGCGAGAGAAAATAAACAAGTTAAATTTAGAGAAAAACAAATAGGCGCGAAGGTTCCTTCGGAGGCATTATACTTGGCCTTTCATATGGATGAGCGCTTGTCAGATGAATACTATCATTGTGATTTGATAACCGATGTATTGGCGGATGGACGGTCTTCTCGATTGTATCAAGTTTTGGTCAAAGAGAAACAAATGTTTTCTTATATCGACGCGTATATTACAGGAAGTTTTGATCCAGGTTTAATTATGATAGAAGGTCGACCGATGGGAGATTTTGATTTGGCTTCCGCCGAATTGGCAATTTGGGACGAATTAGATAAGTTGAAATCTACGCCAATCAGTGATGTTGAACTTGTAAAATTGAAAAATAGGGTAGAGAGTAGTTTGGAGTTTTCGGAAGTGAGTGTTATGAGTAAAGCCATGAGTTTGGGATATTTCGAATTACTGGGTGATGCCAATATGATCAATGAGCAAGCGGAAAAATATAATTCAATCACCCCATTACAATTAAGACAAACGGCTCAAAAATTATTTGTTAAAGAAAATTGCTGTAAACTAAGTTATATCCCAAAGTGATTCAATTCGCGAAAAGCATAAAATTTAAACAATTTATTTGGATAGCCATTGTGTTGTCCGTACCAGCCTTCCTTATTAATCTTGGCTTACAGTCATTTATAGAGGATGAATCTATACGCGCTCTTGTATCGTTGGAGATGCAGTATTCAGGTAACTATATTACCCCAACTTTAAATGGCAGTTACTATTATTATAAACCGCCTTTATACAATTGGATCATTGTAGCATTTTATTCACTTTTCGGAGTGGCGAATGAATGGACTGCAAGAATACCAACCGTACTTTTCAGCTTTTTAATGACTTGGTTTATCTATAAATTCAATCGAATTTACTTAGATAAAAAAACTTCGGTCTATATCGCATTTGCATTTCTAACTTGTGGAAGGATTTTGTTTTGGGATTCGTTTTTGGGATTGATTGATATATGTTTTTCCTTGGTGATGTACGCTTTGATGGTTTTAATTTATCACTGGGGTACACGTCAACAATGGGCAAAGATGTATTTATTTGCCTATCTAATGACCACTACTGGATATATGTTGAAAGGTTTCCCTTCATTCATATTTCTTGGAATGAGTTTATTAGCTTTCTTTTTTATTTCAAAGCAATGGAAAAGAATACTGCATCCAACTAATTTTATTGGTTTTGGATTGATGTGCGGACTGATAGGGTTTTATTACTTTCTGTATAATGGGATTCATGATGCCTCTGAAAGTTTTGCTCCTTTGCTTGATCAATCTACAAGACGAACAGTAGTTACTCATAAAGTCTTAGATGCCATCAAACATTTTTTTACTTATCCGTTTGAAAATTTATATCATTTTTTACCCTGGTCCTTATTGAGTATACTATTTTTTAGAAAGGATTTGTTGGAGCTGATAAAACGCAATCAATATGTAAGTTATATTTCTTTAGCTTTTATTGCGAATATATTGGTGTATTGGAT
The DNA here is from genome assembly GCA_020629615.1 of Saprospiraceae bacterium. Lineage (GTDB taxonomy): Bacteria > Bacteroidota > Bacteroidia > Chitinophagales > Saprospiraceae > JAHDCZ01. The sequence goes on along the minus strand of JAHDCZ010000074.1, from coordinate 12,791 downwards.
TTCTGTTGAAGTATATGCTCGATATGTCTTGATGCTTGCGCCGATGATTTTTACTGTACACTTCTACCTGTATAAAAATGAAATAGGACTGAATTCGTGGAGGACTAAAGGCTTAAGTGTTCTTTTAAAAGTTGTCGTCTTGATTTTGCCTCTCGCAACGGTATTTATGGCTTTCAATCCCGGTGTCGATCATATATCAAATGGCATGATTTATTTAGTAATCATTTTTTTACTTCAGCTTCTATTTGCCTTTATTTATTTTGTAAATGTTGAAAATCGAGTCATGATATTAGTAATTATGTGCTTGATTATAAGGCTAGGGTTTGATTTAATAATCTTCCCAGATCGATATCAAAGAGATTTTGCGACCTACACTAAAGAAGAAGCCACAAGCATAGGAGAGAAATACAAAGGGAAACAATTAGAATTATATAAGTCAGGGAAAATTGATTATACAAGTTCATTTTATTTAGCCAAAGCGCGAGGAGAAATTACACAGCGAAAGCAAGAGAATTTTATGAAAGGAGATCATTATGTTTTGGATACTGCTCGTTGGGACTTTCCTTTGTGGAAACATACGATTGTTGATTCATTTCAAATTCGAGAGGATCGAATTATGCTGTATATCATCGAAAAGGATTAATCAAAAACGATAAATTTTCCATTCTCGTAGACCTTTTCTCCATCGGCATAAATAACACCTCCATCTTTCATGTCAGTGATCATATCCCAATGAATACTAGATTTGTTTTTAGCACCAGTTTGCGGGTATGATTGACCAATCGCCATGTGAATGGTTCCTCCAATTTTTTCATCAAACAAAATATTTTTAGTAGCTCGCTGAATATTGTAATTGGTCCCGATAGCTACTTCGCCAAAATATCGAGCGCCTTCGATTTTAAAAATCTCGTCCAAGAGATCTTTCCCTTTTTTGGCTTCCCAAGAGATCACTTCACCGTCTTTTACGGTCAGAACGATATCCTCGACTTCATGTCCTTGGAATACTGAGGGATAATTAAAATGAACAATTCCATTGACTGAATTTTCAACAGGACCAGAGTAAACTTCGCCGGAAGGCATATTGTTTTGACCATCCGAATTAATCCAAATTCTGTCTTTTACCGAAAAACTGATATCAGTTTTTTTATTCTGATAGCGAATCGTCGATTTTTGATCTAGAAAATCTACAATCTTTTGCTGATGAGCTCTTACCTTGAGCCATGCTTCTTCAGGATTATCATCGTACAAATGACAGGCGTTGTAAACAAAATGTTCGTACTCTTCCAAACTCATGCCCGCTTCTTGAGCACTTGCAATGGTAGGATATTGACACAAGCATCGTTTCAATGAGCGAGTAGCAGTTCTGCTAAAATATTTTTCATTCAACCATTGAGTAGATTCCTTACGCTGTCTTAATTTTTCTTTATCTACATTATGATCACTTCTTAAATTAAAGGGAGCACGTATGACCAGGTAGGCATCATACTCATTGGTAGCTTTATCAACTAGTGGAGAAACGTGTCCCAATTGTTGGTCGGTATGAGCCATTTCATAAAAAATTCGATTTTTTCCTTGAAACGAAAGATCGGTTTCGACAATAGCACCTTTTTCCATAGCATATCGATATACCTCACGTACCAAGGGCTCGGCGATGGTATTGGATTTTACATAAAGTTTTTCTCCTGACTTTATTTCAAGGCAATAATCAACCAATAAATGGGCATATTTTTTAAGGATATTCATGATGTTGGATTTCTTTTCGCTTGAATCTACCAATGTTTCGTTTGATAAGGATAGCGGACGTTATACTGTTCTTCAGCCATCGAAAAAATCTTGTTTCTCATTTCGGCTATACCTTCTTTTTCAATAGCGGAGATAAATAAATTGTCATGCTCATAATTATTTTTCATCTTTTCTTTTAGATCACTTAAAATTTGAGCTTTGTCTTCTTCTTCTATAAAATCATCAAAATATCGCTTGCGATACAAATCAATTTTATTGAAAATCATTAAGGTGGGTTTGTCTGTTACCTTAAGATCTTGCAGTGTTTTATTTACGGTATTTATGTGATCTTCAAATTGAGGATGAGCCATGTCCACGACATGAATTAGTATATCCGATTCTCTGACTTCATCAAGGGTAGACTTGAAAGACTCGACTAAGTGGTGCGGTAATTTGCGTATGAAGCCGACCGTATCTGACAACAGTATAGGCATGCGATCGATGACTATTTTTCGAACGGTAGTATCCAATGTGGCAAATAATTTATTTTCGGCAAAGACTTCTGATTTACTCAGAATATTCATGATCGTCGATTTTCCAACATTGGTATAACCGACTAATGCTATTCGTATCAAAGCACCGCGATTTTTTCTTTGTGTTTGAGCTTGTTGATCAATCTTAACGAGTTTCTTTTTGAGCAAGGCTATTTTGTCTCTAATAATCCTTCGATCTGTTTCGATTTCCATCTCACCGGGACCCCTCATCCCGATACCTCCTCGTTGTCTTTCTAGGTGATCCCAAAGTCCTCGAAGTCTTGGGAGCAGATATTGCATTTGTGCCAACTCGACTTGAGTCTTGGCTTGTGCCGTTTGGGCTCTTTTGGCAAAAATATCAAGGATCAGAGTACTTCGATCTATGATTTTTACTTTGAGCATTTCTTCGAGAATATTGGTTTGTTTTCCCGAAAGATCATCATCAAATATGACCATGTTGATTTTTTCATTGGCCTCCACATAATCCATAATCTCCTCGATTTTACCCGATCCTACAAATGTTCTCTTGTTGGGATGATCCAATTTTTGAGTATATCTTTTTACCGTTTTGGCCCCAGCCGTTAGAGCTAGGAATTCTAATTCATCAAGATATTCAGTGACTTGTTCTTCGGTTTGCATTCTTGAGATAACGCCTACCAGGACGGCATACTCTTGCTCCTTTTGGAGTCCTTTCTTTTTTTCTTTACCTACTTTCCAGTTATCGGACATAGTTTATTTTCTGCGCAACCAAGTTTGAGGATTAAGTTTGGTCTTGTTTTCCCAGACTTCAAAATGTAACTCGGATTGTTGATTTTTATCAATGTATAGTTTTCCTATGGTTTGACCAAGTTTTATTTCATCTCCAAGAGAAATATAGACTTCGTCTAACTTCGAATAAACGGTGTAATAGTTTTGATGCTGAATGATAATCATATTATTGAATCCTTGAATTTCTGTAATCCCAAGGACTATGCCATCAAAAACTGCTTTAACTTCTGCACCTTTTTCGGTACGTATGTCAATGCCATTATTTGATATTTCTATGTTTTTTATGGTAGGATGTGGTTGCTTCCCAAATTTGGAGGCGACGAATCCACTAGATACCGGCCAAGTAAGTTTTCCTTTGTTCTTACCAAAACTTGCGGTACCTACCACAGCGGCATGCGACGAAGGCTTGTCATTGGTGTTTTCGTTTGTAGCAGAAGTATCAAATTCACGCAAGATGAAATTTTCTATGGAAGTATTTAATTGTTCCCTCTCTTTCTTGCGATTTTTAAGAATTGATTTAAACTTTTCTTCTTCGGCATTAATAGAGTTTACCAAATATTGTTTCTGTGTTTTTTCGTTTTCAAGGATTTTAAAATGTTCTTTCTCCGAAGCGAGAAGGGAGATCTTATCTGCATTAATCTCATTGATTTCGTTGATTGAATTTTGTAGTTCGGTATTTTTGTCTTGAATTAAAGCGGCTTTTGCTTTTGATTTTTTTTCAAACTGTTTTAAGTACAACCATTTTTTAAAGGCGACATTTAGAGAATTCGAATTGAGTAAATACATCCAATTTTTTCTGGTTTGACTTTGTCGAAATCGGTTTTTTAAAAAAAGACCATAGTTGGATTGAATGCTTTTCAGTTGGTTTTCTAGTGTGTCAATTTGCTCTTGAATTCCAGCTATGTATTGATCCGAATTTTTCAGTTGGGCCTGAATGTTGGCAATGAGTTTTTGCCGATTTGCGATTTGCGAATTTATACCTTTTAAATCTTCTAAAGCAGCATTTTTATTCTTCTTGGTTTGTTTTAATATTTTATCGGTGTCTACAATGTCCTCAATGATACGCATGCGTTCTGCTTCCAGTTGTTGACGCGTTTGAGCATGACATAAACTAGAAAGAAGCATAAGAAAATAGAAAACGTACTTATAGGGCTTCATAATAGTCTGGAATGGAAAATCTAGTTTTCTTTGGAACATTAATACTGATTTCAGAGAATTCAAAAGTCGCTTGCAGATGACTACTTTCTGAGAGATTTATTTTGTACTCTCGAAAGTAAGGAATTTTATTTCCACTGTTACATTCTCTAAAATCATCAAAACGAGCTCTTAAAGTTTGCTTTAGAGGGTTTTCGACAAAACCATGGTCAACGCGCATGTCTTCTGGATTAAAAAATATTTTCATCCAGAGTTCATTGTATTTACCCGCAAGGTAATTGTAATTGCCTTCTATCCCGCTACTTGGTGAATTTGGTATTGGAATATTGCCTACGATGAAATCTTGAATCTCCGAAAAGCTATAATCGATTCCTTGCGCATCCAGTAAATCTTGTAAAGATCCTTTGTCGTATTTTTGTTCTAATCGGTAAAGGATAAAAAAAGAATCAGGGGTAATAAGTGTTCTTGTGGCTTCAACCGCAAGTTTTTTTGCAACCATCCAAATGATGCTATCTTTTTTGAGACGTAGATATGTTTTGGTTGATATTCCGTCTTCCTCGTTTTTGTATTTGCCTTTTCCGACAGCTACAAACCAGTCATAATCAATGTTATGATTTTTCAAAGCGTTGGACAAAGAATCAGCACTTTGTAAGCTTGCGGGTACAGAGGGTATAATGGTTTTGGATTTACAAGCATTGAAACTTACAAAGAACCATAAGACCCCACAAAACCAAAGAATATAGTTGAGTGATGCGGTTTTCATTATTGTTCCGCCTTGATTTTATTCATTAGTGTTTGAGATATACCTCCTTTGGCTTGAGCTTGTTTCCAGTATTTTTTGGCTTTCGCCGAATCACCAAGTTCTGAATATAGATCTCCAATAATTTCTAAATGAGTAGGACTCTGGTCGCCGTAATTTTCTAATACAGTGTTAATTTTCTTTTTGGCTTTCGCCGAATCATTTTGCCTAATATCACTTAATGCTTCAATTAGAAAAATCTCATTTTGAAGGGCTTGATTTTTTCCCGCGATCATATGCGCTTCCATTAAGAATGAATCTGCCTTCTTGTAATTTTTGCTTTCTATTTGAGCTCTTCCGTGTTGGATGAAAGCGACGGCTTGAATTGGGAAGAGATCAATGGCACTTTCAGAAGTGTTTAATAAAGCTTCCCAAAGTTTCAGTTCGACCTGAGTATTCATCAGTTGTTGCCAGACAGCAAAAACACGATCATCAAAATCTAAGGTTTTTTGATAGAGATTCATAGCCTCTTGGGTATCACCCAAACCATAGGCAATATCCGCAGAAATTGCATGGACTTTGGCAGATGCTGGGTTTTGGTTTAAGAGGATGGTGCTAACTTCTTTAATTTCAGTTTTTTCAATTTCCTTAGAATTCGCGTTTAGTTTTTCGACAATCGGAATTAATCGTAAAATTTTTTCATCCAGTTGTATCGATTCGTCTCGGGCAAGCGCAATCAATTGTCCATCTGCCACAGTTTTATTTTGCAGTTGATTTAGAGTAAAGGCAGCTTTTGCTTCTTCTGGGTTTAGTGCTACGATTTTTTCTAAAGTATTAATTTGCTTTTCCTTTTGCTTAGTGTTTTTGTAAAAAGCAGAAAGATTATAGAGATAAGAAATGTTGCTCGGAAAATTATTTGAAAGCTTGAGTAGTTCTCTTTCTGCGCCTTTAATATCATTTTGATTTTTGAAGATTTCAAACTTTCGTTTAGAAAGTCTCTCATTAACACCAATACGATTTTCAAGGTTGTCGAGGGCATTGATTGCTTCCGTGGTTTTATTGTTTTTAAGATGAAGGAAAGCTTTTTGTTCGTATAAAACAGGATTATTAGGTGTGTTGATGATGAGTTCATCGATAATCGCAATTCCTTTATTGATGTCGTTATTCATTTCATACTGATCAACTAAGAAATATTTATAGATATCACTCGTTGGATTTGCTTTACTTGCCTTTTCGGCGAAAGCCAGGGCATTTTCATTATCCTCATTTTGACGATAGGCTCTAGCTAATTCAAAAGAAGCCACATGATTAGTCGGATCAGCTTTTGTAATTTCTTTGAGAATTTTGATGCCTTCCTCATAATCGCCAAGCAAGATTAATCCTTTGGCTTCGATAAATTTATTTTGTTCTTGAATATCAGATTCTTGGTATCGATTTCCTCGTTGACCAAAGCTATGGTAAGCCAATAGGAATGATATTAATACGAGTAAATACTTATGCATAGAAATGACTAAAATTCAAAAATAATTCAGGATTAAAACGAACGAATGATGGATTTCATATTAATCGACAATAGTAATTTTCATCATGTTGGTTCTAAATCTCTTATGAATCGGCATACTACCAGTGTTTACAACACGATTTCCAGGTTCTAAGTGCCCCTTTTCCTTTAAAATATCTACTAGATCGTAGATGGTTTCATCCGTAGAGGTAAATTTATCGTAGTGATACCCACGGACACCCCAAATAAGATTCAAGGTTCCAAGCATATGCTCGCGATCAGAAAAGATATAGATTGGAATATTGGCTCTAAAACTTGAGATTTTAAAGGCCGTATATCCAGAAACGGTCAGACCGATAATTCCTTGTGCTGCGATTTCTTCAGCTGTTTTGGCTGCTTTAAAGCATACAACATCGGATAAAAACGTTTTGGATTCCGAATCCGGTTTGGGTCGTTTTCCTTGAATGGCATATGATTTTTCTGCCTCTTCAATGATTTTCCCCATGGCCTCAACTACTTTAACCGGGTGATTTCCTACTGAAGTTTCTCCTGAAAGCATTACGGCATCAGCACCATCAATTACTGCGTTGGCAACGTCAGTAATTTCTGCTCTAGTAGGACTGGGATTGGTGATCATACTTTCCATCATTTGTGTTGCCACAATTACTGGCTTGGCCTTTTGAATGCAACGTCGTATAATCATTTTTTGAATGGAAGGTAATCTTTCCATTGGGACTTCCACACCTAAATCTCCTCTCGCGACCATAATAGCGTCCGAAGCCTTGATAATATCCTTAATGTTTTTAATGGCTTCGGGCTTTTCAACTTTCGCTATTACCTTGGCGTAATGATCCTTTGCTTTAATTAATTTGATTAAATCTCGAACATCCTTTCCTTTTCGAACAAAAGACAAGGCTATCCAATTAACGGGCTGTGTTAAAACAAAATCTAAATCACTTAGATCTTTTTCAGTCAAGCAAGGAAGCGATATTTTAGTATCCGGAAGATTAACTCCTTTATTGGAAGAAAGGACTTCACCAAAGATGACTTTTAATTTAACCTCAGATATTTTATCGGTTTCAATAACTTCTAAAATAATCTTCCCGTCATCGACCAAAACCCGCTCACCGATTTTTACATCTTGAGCAAAATCTTGATAACTCATATATATTTTTTCCATGGTCCCTTCACAGGGTTCATTCACGAAAGTGAGAACATCACCGGGCTTTATTTTCAGGCCATTGCCCTTCATTTTTCCCACTCGCAGCTTCGGTCCTTGTAGATCAGCTAGAATTCCGACATGGAATCCATACTCTTGGTTAATTTTGACGATTTTTTTAATCGTTTCACGATGAATTTCTTGCTCCCCATGGGACATATTTAGTCGAAAGACATCAACACCCTCCTTGATAAGTTCAAGCAATTTTTCTGGACTTGAACTTGCGGGTCCAAGGGTTGCTACTATTTTAGTTTTTTGATTGGCTCTAGCCAACGGAATCTTACTGTTCAAAAGTAATTTATTTACAGATTATTAATCGCTAGGGTAGCGTAAAGTTACGTATTTTGATCCTAGAAAATGGTTTGGATGGAACTATATGTGATATTAAATGATTGTAAACAAAGTTGAAGCAATTGATTTCAAGATTTTATGCGAATCAATTTAACCAAACACCTTAGAATAAATAATCTTTTAAAAGGAATGAAGCACAATTTTGAACGAAATAGCTTGTCATTCTTCATTAAACCCACCAATATTTTTTAATTAATTAGATCATAGTGAATAAAATAAACCCTCGAAAACTTTGGTTATCAAGGGAGTTATGATTTAATTTGCATCACAAATTTTAAAGTTAATATTATGTCAGACATAGCAGACAAAGTAAAGCAAATCATCGTTGACAAATTAGGTGTTGATGAATCAGAAGTTACCAATGAGGCGAGTTTCACGAATGATTTAGGAGCAGATTCACTGGATACAGTTGAACTGATTATGGAATTTGAAAAAGAATTTGATTTATCTATTCCTGACGAACAAGCTGAAAACATTCAGACTGTTGGTCATGCAATTGAATTTTTAGAAGGAGCTAAAGCTTAATCCGAAAGGAAAAGATTTTGCGTTTTTTTTCTTTCAGTCCACAAGTAAGCATGCGCCTGCTTGTGGATTTTTTTTGACATTTCCTCTTCGGTACACTGCTATATAATTTCTATTTTAGAGTAGTTTTCCGTAAGATCATGATAATTACGCTCATATGAACAGAAGAGTAGTTGTTACAGGAATTGGGGCATTGACTCCAATAGGTAATTCTTTCAAAAGCTATCAAGAAGGATTGTTGGAAGGAAAGAGTGGTTCAGCACTCATTACCAAATTTGATCCTGAGTTGTTTAAAACAAGATTCGCTTGTGAATTAAAGAATTTTGATGTTGGTGATTTTTTGGATCGAAAAGTTCATCGACGATTAGATCCCTTTTCTCAATATGCTCTTGTGTCTGCTGAAGAAGCGTTTCAGCATAGTGGTTTAGATATTGATAGTCTCGATCAATCTCGAGCTGGTGTAATTTGGGGTAGTGGAATTGGAGGTTTTGAGACCATTGAAAATGATATTGAAGAAGCGGCAAGTTTTACTGCTCCTCGATATTCTCCTTTTTTGATTCCAAAACTTATCGCCGATATTGCAGCTGGACATATTTCGATTAAATATGGTTTTAGGGGTCCCAATTATGCGACTGTATCGGCCTGCGCCTCTTCAACCAATGCCATAATTAGTGCCGTAGATACAATTCGATTGAATAGAGCTGACATAATGATTACTGGTGGTTCAGAGGCTGCGGTAACCAAAGCCGGAATCGGAGGATTTAGTTCTATGAAAGCACTTTCTTCTCGAAACGAGGATCCTACTACAGCTTCAAGACCATTCGATGCAGAAAGAGATGGTTTTGTTTTAGGTGAGGGATCAGGAGCCTTAATATTAGAGGAATATGAACATGCAAAAAAACGTGGAGCTACTATTTATGCCGAGGTTGTAGGTGTGGGGATGACCGCAGATGCACACCATATAACTGCGCCACATCCTGATGGTCTTGGAGCTTCACAGGTCATGGAAAATGCATTAAATGATGCAGGCATGAATCCTGATGAGATTGATTATATCAATGTTCATGGAACCTCAACTCCCTTAGGTGATATTGCGGAATCAAAAGCTATTAAATCTGTTTTTGGGGATCACGCATATAATCTAAATATAAGTTCGACCAAATCAATGACGGGACATTTACTCGGAGCGGCCGGAGCGATTGAGGCTATTGCTGGGATTGTGGCTATTAATACAGGTGCAGTGCCACCGACAATTAATCATTTTACCGATGATCCTAGCATAGATTCGAAATTAAATTTTACCTTTAACAACGCACAAGAAAGAAAAATAAACGCAATTATTAGTAACACATTTGGTTTTGGTGGTCACAATGCGTCTGTGATCATGAAGCGGATGGATTAATAGTATGCGTGAGAAATATTAAACGATTTTACAATTATTACTTTTCGAAGGACAAGCATATCGCTCGTCGTTTTAAGACCATATTGGGTTTTACCCCTGCAAGATTAAATCTCTTTAAAATGGCTTTTTATCATAAGTCCATGAACACAGGAGAAACTACAAAGGCTACAAATAATGAACGTTTAGAATACCTGGGTGACGCTATCCTCTCCACCATTGTCGCGGAATATCTATTCAAGAAGTATCCTAATAAGAATGAGGGGTTTTTGACCAAGATGAGATCAAAAATTGTCAAGAGAAAAACGCTTAATGAAGTAGCAGATAAAATGGGATTGGATGTGATTTTATCCAACTATTCCACGGGGAGAATGAGTAGTTCGATGTTAGGAAATGCTTTAGAAGCCTTACTCGGTGCGATTTACATCGAATTCGGATATCGAAATACAAAACGATATGTGATTAACCATATCATCCGTAAATATTTGAATATTCACGAACTTGAAGTGTTCGATGATAATTATAAAAGTCGCTTATTAGAATGGTGTCAAAAAAACAACAAAACCATAGATTATAAATTAATTTCTCGGCATAAATTGGATAAAAGAGACCGTTTTAAAGTCTGTGTTTCCATAGATGGCACTAATTATGGAGAGTCCGAAGATTTCAATAAAAAATCAGCCGAACAATTGGCATCGAAGAAAGCCATTGCGCGAATCACGGAGCAGGAGTCGACGGTTTAGAATATGGATTCATTAACACAAATTGTTCTAGGAGCTTCCGTAAGTGAAGTAGTGTTGGGTAAACAAATTGGAAATCGAGCCTTATTGCTTGGCGCAATCGGAGGTACGATTCCTGATTTGGATGTCGTTTCGAATCTCTTTATGTCCGAAGTTGATTCCTTGGGATTTCATAGGGGGATTAGCCATTCTATTTTTTTTGCTTTTAGTTTTTCTGCTTTCATGGCGTATGTAGTTCATCGTTGGTACTCCCGTTATGACGGATCTCACCGATTATCGTATATGAATGTGGGCTTTTGGAATTATTACAAGCTTTTTTTCTGGACTTTTTTGACTCATTCTATTCTAGATTGTTTTACGACATACGGAACACAGTTGTTTGCACCTTTTTCTAACTATCGGGTAGCTTTTAATAATATTTCGGTTGCTGATCCATTGTATACCGTACCATTCTTGGTCTGTTTAATCATTGCTTCGTTTTACAAAAAAGATCATAGAAAAAGAAGATTCTTCAATCATTTGGGGCTTGGAATTAGTTCGCTTTACATGATGATTACCTTATGGAACATGGACACGATTACCGATGTGTTTAAACAAAAGTTGCAAGATAATGGTGTCGAATACAATCGTTTGAGGGTAAGCCCAACTATTTTAAATAATGTGCTTTGGTATTGTGTAGCTGAATCCGATAGTTCGTATTACATTAATTATCACACTTTAGTGAATGCTGATGCTTACCAAGAAATCGTCGAAGTCAAAAAGAATCATGCTCTAATAGGAGATGTGAGGGATGATCATACTCTAGAGACTTTAAAGTGGTTTAGTAATGATTATTATGCAATAATCGACTTAGGTGGTGGCAAGCTCCAATTTAATGATATGAGATTTGGTACATTCACTCAGAAATACGAAAATGCGCAAGATTATATTTTCAATTTTGTTATAGAATTGAATAAAAACGGGCAATTCGAAATGCTTAAAAGTAATGCCGGTCCACCGGATGATTTTGAAGGAAAGCGGATGGCTTCATTTTTATGGAAAAGCATAAAAGGTGAGTAATAAAAATTGAGAAATTATTTTAAAAATAGGACTAGAAAACCTTGTCAATAAATAAAATGAATATTACATTTGCATCGCTACAAACGCGTAGTAAATTTTGGTCTGGTAGTTCAGTTGGTTAGAATACCTGCCTGTCACGCAGGGGGTCGCGAGTTCGAGTCTCGTCCAGACCGCAAAAAAGTCTTCAAGCGCAAGTTTGAGGACTTTTTTTGTTTTATATGTGCTTTGTTCAAATTATATGCGCTGATTTCGATTTTACGGATTAATCTTCAATTTCTAAGGGATGTTCTAATGTTTTCAATTTATAGAGGATAATAGATATTTCCCAATTGTTTCACACAATATAAATGGAATTCTTTTGATGTAGAATTATCTTAGCGATCATAAAACGTATTAAAATGGCTAAAAGACTTTCCCCTGAATTAGAAACGAGTTCAATTATGGAACGAGCTCAAGTATTTTTGAATGAAATAGAATCAGAAAGATCTTCTATTCAACAAAAAAATGAAGAAATTACCCAAGTCCATGAGCAGTCCTTACAAGTTTTAGACAAAATTCAATCTATAAGTACACAAACTGAAAACACATTATCAGAAATAAATCAATTAAAATCTGAAATTATTCAGCGTCAAACAGAATTAGAAGAAATATATTCGAATTCATCTGAGATTATTTCTGAGCTTAATGCTAATGCCGAATTGTCTAATGATATGATGGCGAATTTAAAGCACGTTCTAAAAGAATCCGAAATGGATAATTCGGAATTAAAAGAAATGTTTGCTTCAGTAACAAAAGCTAATGATGAGATCGAAAATATTAAAATTGAAAGTAAAAATGTCTTAGAATCTGTAAAAAATTCTGAGGGTGAAATAGAAAATACCCTTTCACAAATTCAGACTTATGAAAATGAAATTGATGCGATTTTAGGTGACATAAATAATTCACAAACAGAAGCTCAGAATTTTTTGCAGGTTATTAATGAATCGAATAATCAGGTTTTAACGGTAAAGAGCAATATAGATTCATTACAAAGTGAAGCAGAAACGATAAAGGGCAATATGGATTCCTTGCAAAGTGAAGCAG
>JAHDCZ010000073.1 GCA_020629615.1 Saprospiraceae bacterium | reverse complement strand
AAGAACGCGAAGCATACAAACGCGCCCTCAATCTCAAACTGATCCATCTCATGATTACCGAGATTCCAAACGAGAGCAAATACTGCGTCAGTTACGGCCAGCTAAAAGGTTGCTATTGGACCATCCCAGCGACCAGTACACAGGGCACTACGAAAGAGGGCGACAAGGACTATATCGTCCGTGCTTCCCTATCGCCGAAGATGGATTTGGAGAAGCATCAGGAGGTGTTTTTGAGGTTTTGTGAAAGTATGTAAGCATCTTAAATTTTACAAAATAGTCTGTAGATAGTTTTGTTTAATAAAATATTAATACCTTTGCCTTACAATTATTTCCAAACCCTCAAAACGGAAATATTATGATGGAGCAGAAAATACATATCAGACCTTGTGACCTCAAATAGAAGGTAATACCTCTTACACGATGTATTTCTGCCTGGTCATTTTGATCGGGCTTTTTTTATTTAACGATTAGAATCATTATCCTTTTGCATCTGTAATAGGATCTTACCTCTGTTGGTTCAAACTTAAATTCATTTATAAAAAAATGTTGTCGAGATTTTCTTGGCGACCCTAAATATCTATGCCCTATGGCTAACAAATTAAGAAGTAAAGATTTTAATCAACTTGAAATATTTTCTAATCAAACGATTTCATTGTCTATGTCCATCATGAAGAAACATTACAAATGGAATAAGAAGGAAGAGCATTTGAACTTGATTAAAAATATTAAACAAAATCCTGAAGCATATATCGATGACAAAATCCTAGGTATAATCGCAAAGGAATTTTATCAAACTGAAACAAAAGAGGATGTACCGATTGCATTAAATTCAAAAGAAGTTGAATTGAATGTCTTTGGACGACCATTAATTAAAAGCAATGCGTATCAACAAATGAAAACCGCAATGACATTACCTATTGTTCAAAAAGCAGCTCTTATGCCCGATAGTCATTTAGGCTATGGATTGCCTATTGGTGGGGTGTTGGCTACGGAAAATACCGTCATACCCTATGCTATTGGTATGGATATAGGTTGTCGTATGAGTCTTACGATTTATGATACAACCGAACGATTTTTTAAAATGCACGAACATAAATTCAAAAAATCTATTATCAATCATACGGCCTTTGGCTTGGCCAAGGTAATTGATCATGCGCAGGAACATGAATTTCTGGATCGCGATGTTTTTCATCAAACGCCTTTATTAAAGAGATTGAAATCCAAAGCGGCGCGTCAATTGGGATCTTCTGGATCAGGCAATCATTTTGTCGAATGGGGATTGGTTGAAATCAAAGATGATGAACAGGTTGGTTTAGCTGCAGGCAAATATGTAGGACTTCTCGCCCACTCTGGATCTAGAGGCTTTGGTGCATCTATTGCCAAGTTTTATTCTGAACTAGCCAGTCATCAATCGAGACTTCCTCATAAGATGCGCCATCTTGGATGGTTGGATCTAAATCAAGATGATGGAAGGGAATATTGGATGTCCATGAATCTTGCTGGAGATTATGCCCGAGCATGCCATGACCAGATTCATAAAAATGTGGCGAAAGCCGTCGGGCTTAAACCAATATGTAAAATTGAAAATCATCACAACTTCGCTTGGAAGGAAACTGTTGACGGAAGGGAAATGATCGTTCACCGAAAAGGGTCAACTCCTGCAGGTAAAAATGTACTTGGAATCATTCCTGGATCGATGACCGATCCAGGCTTCATTGTCAAAGGAAAAGGAAATGATGCATCCATTTCTTCGGCATCACACGGTGCAGGAAGAAAACACAGTCGCAAAGAAACGGTTTCACGAAATACAAAAAGCGAAATGAGAAAACAATTAAAGCAGCACAATATCACACTGATCGGAGGAGCGCTGGATGAATCTCCTTTTGCCTACAAAAAACTTGAACAGGTTATGTCTTATCAAAGTGAATTGGTAGAGACTATCGGGAAATTTTTTCCACGTATAGTAAGAATGGATAGAGATAAATAAAATGAAGAAAGAAATATACATATTATTCACTGCAGGAAGGGGGCCGACAGAATGCGGTCTTGCTGTACATGGAATTCAAAAGGAATTCAAGAAGTTTCTCATAACTAAAAACATTTTATTTGAAATCATTAGTCATAAAAAAGGGGACACCCCCAAATCTACCGATACAATTCTATTCAAAACATCTAATTCTAAGCCTGATGATTTTGAGGGCTGGATCGGAACAATTCAATGGATTTGTAAAAGTCCAATTAGAAATCTTCATAAGAGGAAAAACTGGTTTATCAAATGTATAGAGATTGAAATGCCAGAAAAATTAAATATCAACACCAATGATATAATGATTCAGTCGTTTCGTGCTTCCGGACCAGGAGGACAACATCGAAACAAAGTAGAAACCGCGATTAGAATTATTCACAAATCCACTGGAATTATTGTGACAGAAACAGATGGTAAATCTCAAGCTCAAAACAAAAAGAAAGCTTTACAAAAATTGATTGAAAAAATCGATGAATTCAAACAAGGGATTCAAAAAGGGATTGACTTGCAACAATGGAATTCAAAAATCGAAATCGAAAGAGGTAATCCTGTCAAAACATTCAAAGGAACAAAATTTGATTCATGACATGGGTAGATCAGCTAAAAGAATAATAATCGAAAATCGTAAAAGAACTGTTCTTCGTTTAGAAAAAGAATTAGAGCAGATTAAATTATCCTACAGTTTTCAAACGATCGGCAACTTCTTGAGAAATTTTTAAATACGACGCAACTTCAACACTATCAAATTTTATTTCTCCTTTGTCTGTCGTTTTGGCAATCTCATTTACAATTGAAACAAAATTTTCACCTGTTTTAGCATCAAACAAGGTAAGCTTTGCATGGTGGTCACTACTGATATTAGGCGCAGGAGCTAGCATCCCATCGAGCACTTCCATATTTCCAGAAGAAAGAGCATCAAGTAAATTTGGCGCATCTCTGAACACACTTACCGGAGAAAGTTCATTTTCTTTGAACCATTCATTTTCCTCCTCACAAAATGGCTTGGAAGCTTGGCCAATGCCATAAGCAAAAGACACAAACAACACAACTAATATCTCTATAATCCAAATTGCAGTTAAAAATCCACCCGATACTGTACCTCCCTGAAATCCCCAAACTCCTACTTCATTCAAATCACCCATAATTTCAAATAATACTGATGGTTGAAGTATGAGGTTAATCACTTCATTAAATTTAATGGTACTTGTGGCGATTCCTATGTCCTCATTACCCATAGTGCCACTTATATTCATGGCCAAATCAATCCAAACCGCCCAATGAATATATAAGGCAGTTAAAGCACCAAACACTACAAATGCAATAGCTAATTTGGTATTTCTCACTTTTCCAATCTTCAAAACTACTTGACTAATGACTAGTCCTATTAAAAAACCAAAAATTCCTGTTATAAAGAAATTCAAATATGGGATTGGGATATACCATATTGCGTAAGCATATATAGCAGCTAACAAAGGTAGTGCTGTTAAGGCAAGGACAATCCAAAGTATGAATGATAAAGGAGAATATTTTCCCGAAGCAGAGTAATAATCTGACATAATGTTGTTCTATTTTAAGATAAGATAGTAAAATAATATCTACGAACGTACTGCGACACCTACTTTCTCTGAAAAGACTAAGCTTTCATTGTGCCTTTCGGCGAAAGCCAATCAACAAATGAACTATTACTATAGTCTAAAAGAATTAATTTGAATTTGAATGCTCCAAGAACCATTCATACAATTTTGGATTGTTATAAGTCTCGGTCCAACTATCATGTCCAGCCATTGGGTAAATAGTAAGCTTTACATCACTACCATTTTCTCGCAAGCGCTTCACTATGTTGATGGTATTTTGTACAGGGACTACATTATCCATTGCCCCGTGAAAAGCCCATATCGGAAGTTCAGAAATCGTTTGAGGAGCGTTCCAAGCATTGCGATCATCACCACCACAAATAGGAGCAATAGCCGCGAAAGTATTTGGATATTGAATTGCCCAATCCCAGGTCCCATAAGCTCCCATACTTAAACCGGTCAAATATATTCTACTTTTATCCACAGGATGATTATGAATGATTTCCTTCAACAATTCATTCAAGGCAATTGGATCCCATCGTTGGTTTAAAGGGCATTGAGGTGACAATGTAATGAATGGAAAATCTTTGCCCGATGCAATAATTTTTGGAGGTCCGTGCTTTTTCAACAAGTCGTAATCTACTCCTCTTTCACCACTGCCATGCAAAAAAACAAGTAAAGGCCAATTACCATTTATCACCGTTTCATCGGAACTAGGAATATGTAAAAGATATGGATAATCAACTTCTATTTCTAACTGAACCTTTTTACTAAATCGGTTTTCTGATTGGATGTTTTGGGATTGCGCTTTGAGCGCGAATGGAAATCCAGTGAAAAGAATGAAAAGAAAAAAATAAGTTTGATTCAAAATACATCGTTTTAAGATGAGTAATGAATCTAAATTAAATAAAGTCAATACAAGAATTGATAATTCTTGTATTGACTTTAAAATTATATTTTAATAACCGTCGTTTTGACTAAAAACACCAGCAGATAAATCAAACTCTCTCTGAGGAATTGGCAAAAATCCTCTCGTAGCCGGATTAAATTGAACATCAAATATAATCTGGTCTCCTTCATAATTTGAACCTCGGATTCCAGATTCTGTGAGTTCTTGAGAAGCATAATTTGTTCCTTTTCTGATCACATCAAAATATCGAAGTCCTTCTAAAGCAAATTCTAAACGTCTCTCTTTTCTTAAATTATCATCACTTAATGGTAGGCTGGACAAACCAACTCTTGCCCTTACCTGATCGAAATAATCCTGACCATTTGAACTTCCTAATTCTGCAGCCATTAAAAGGACATCTGAATATCGGATTACTCTAAAATTGCATGTTCTATTATGCTCAAATTGTCCATCATCACCCCAGTGCTCAGCATCCGAGCTATATTTTTTAGAATAATAACCGGTGTGTTGATAACCCTTAACCAGATTTCCATCCAATTCACCTTCCATTAATATGGTACTTTCTAATCGAGGATCATTGGCAAGTGCTGCGACCAAATCTTCAGACACAGGTGCAAAGCTCCATCCACGATTCCAATTATCAGAACCCGTTACTCTTGGACCTTGCATTTGGGCGGCTAAGTTTCCTTCACCCCCTCTAACGTAGCCCCAATCCCACCAAGCTGGATTATCACCATGGGGAATTTCAAATACAGATTCTGATGAAAATTCCGACGCCAGTCTAAAAATATCAGAGTAATTTTCAAGTAAAGCGTGGGTATTACTTGATATTAATTCTTCAAGATAACTCAATGCCTTTGCTCGATCCACGGTAACCGAACCAGCATCCATTTCGGTACCATACATATCGTTAGAAAATAAATAAGCTCTAGCCAGTAAAGAAGCGGCTGCCCATTTACTAACTCTACCTGTTTCATTGGGCGGAATATCAGCTGGGAGGACATTATACGCATCTACAAGGTCAGCAGCAATTTGATTATAGACGGCCTGTGGGCTTGCCTGAGGTTGACTATAATCCTCCGGATTTGATAATGTTTTAGTAATCAATGGAATGTTTTCGAAAAAACGCACTAAATCAAAATAGAAATACGCTCTCAAAAATTTGGCTTCAGCACTTGTTCTTGCTTTGAATTCGTCACTAGCTTCAATCCCACCAATTATCTCCAAAAACAAATTAGCTCTATAGATTCCAGTATAATCCTTTAACCAGGTCGAGTGCACAATGGCATTGGTTGTAGGTATATTAAAGGTATTCAATTCGTCAAAGCCCTGTCCATCATTAGCATCAGATCCACCGGCAAAAGCATCATCCGATAATGCATCAGCGACAGTAATTAATGGAGCCCAAGAAATCCCAGGTGTCGATTGATATCCCAACACATCGTAGACCGCAATCAAAGCTTCCATGGCATCATTTTCAGTCTGATAAAAATTACTTGATACCACTTGATCCAGAGGTTGCTTATCCAAAAAACTCTCACTACACGAGACTAAAAAGAGAGCAGTAAAAACGATAATATATTTTATAGATTTCATTTTCTTCTTTTTTTAAAATTAAAATGTAATTCCAGTTCCAAAACGAATTGTTCTGGCTGTAGGGTAAACACCTCTGTCAATTCCTAAATCAAATGGACTTGTTGCTCCAATTTCTGGATCTACCCCACTGTATTTCGTGAATGTCAAAAGGTTTTCTCCTGACACATATATTCTCCATTTTTGAGCTCTTATTTTTTTCAAGATTCCAGATGGTAAAGAATACCCTATCTGAATATTCTTAAGTCTCATGTGAGAACCATCCTCAATATAAAGATCTGAAATCCTATAATTGTTATTTGTATCTGTCCAGGTGTATCTAGGCACAGAATTGGATGTTCCTTCAGCAGTCCAACGATCCAAAATTCCAGTCGTACGATTTGTAAATCGTAGATCCTGACGCTGTGTTCCGTTGAATACATCATTTCCGATGGTTCCCTGAAAGAAAACAGAAAAATCAACACCTCGATAATCTGCTCCTAAATTGATACCATATGTTATATCTGGCGTTGGATTTCCTATGATTGTCCGATCGTTTTCGTTAATTACGCCATCTCCATTAAGGTCTTGAAAGCGAACATCACCAGGCACCGCTCTAGGTTGCAACAATTCACCATCACTATTAATATGAGAGAATACTTCATTTTCATTTTGGAATATACCATCCGTTTGGTAACCCCAAAAATAAGCAATGGGCAAGCCTTCAATAGAACGAGTTACTGGACCGGCAACAGCCCAACTGGCCCCAATAATTACTTTTTCGGGATTAGCAATGAAGGTGACTGTATTTTTATTGTAAGCACCATTAATGCCAAAGTTATAATTGACGCCCCTGAAATTATTTCTCCAGTTTAGCGACATCTCGACACCTTTATTTTCGATACTTCCGGCATTAGAATCTGATGGATCATTTCCAACATGACCAAGGATAGGTACTCTCTCCAAAAGTCCTTCATTTGTTTTCACGTAATAATCAACCGAACCTTGCAATCGGTTTTCAAATGCTCCAAAATCGAGACCAAAGTTAATCTGTTTATTATCTTCCCATCGAATCCCTTCGTTTGCAATGGACAATGGTGATGTGCCAATTTGAGTGACACCACCAATTTCATAGTTACGATTCGAAATAATTTGAGAAACAAACTGATAGTTACCGATTCGATCATTACCATTAACTCCCCATCCACCACGAAGTTTTAAGAAGTTCAACATTCCTTCAGGATTAAAGAATCCTTCTCTACTGACAACCCAAGCTGCACTTACTGACATATAATTACCAAATCTGTTTCCTGGACCAAAACGAGAAGAGCCATCCCTTCTGAAGATACCCGTTAAAGAATACTTTTCTTTATAATTATAATTCAATCTTGAGAAAATTGAAGAAGATGCATACTCCCAACCATTATTTTGAGGCAAGGATAATGTATCTCGACCTAAGGATAAAAAGATCATCTCATCATCAATCACAGTAATATCACCAGCAGAACCTCCTAGATTTTCAAAATCTGAAGCAATTGCTTCGGTACCACCCATCAAACTAAATCCATGGTCACCTATTTGTCTTTCATAGGATAAAACGTTATTCCATTGCCAAGTAAAATATCTTTCAAATCTCTTATACCCTCTATTGGCTACGTCATTTAACTGAGCTCCATTTAAGAAGTACAAAGGAGTATACCCTTGAAATTTAAGATAAGCCAAATTGACACCAATACTAGTTCTGAACTTTAAACCTTTCAATGGTTGAACCTCTCCAAATAGGTTACCTACGATTTCATCTTTATATAAATCGTCATAGTCAATACTTAGCAGACCCAATGGATTCACAATTTCTGCAGCAACGTACTCAGAGATTCCATAAGGTTGTCCACTTTCATTTGTTACAACACGTTCAACATTAAAAGGATATTGCTCAAGCTTTACTTGTCGTGTTTCGACAACAGGAGTCAATGGATCAAGATTTAAGGCAGAGCTGTATGCGCCATTAAAAGAGGTATTGGCTCCGATATCATCTTTTTCCAAATGCGTGTACGCCAAATTATTTCCGAAATTAAAAAAGTCACTGACTTTATGTCTAGAATTCAATCTCCCGGTAAGACGTTCAAACTTTGATTCCGGTCCTCCAATAATTCCTTCTTGTACAAAATACGAGAAACTTGAAGTATAAGTAGATTTATTATTCCCACCATTAATTGACAATTGATGACTTTGCATTGGCGCATTCTTAATAAACAGGGCATCCTGCCAATCGGTATCATACTCGGGAATTTCATTTAAGTTAAATGGTTCACTAAGTCCTGCGTTTCTAGCCCCTTCGTTCATCATCATTCTATATTCTTCAGCATTCAGCATGTCCAAAGATTTTGCAACATTTTGAATACCATAATAGGTATCATAAGAAACATTAGTTTTTCCAGCAGATCCAGATTTTGTGGTAATTAAAATAACCCCATTGGCTGCTCTGGATCCATAAATGGCGGCCGAGGCTGCATCCTTAAGTACATTCATAGACTCGATATCCCCAGGATTTAAGTAATCAATTCCACCTACTGCTAAACCATCCACCACATACAGTGGCTTTGCATCTTTGGTGGTTCCTACCCCTCTAATTCTCACGGTTGGTTCATCCCCCGGTTGACCAGAAGTTGCCGACACCTGAACCCCCGGCGTTCTACCTTGTAAGGCTTGTTCAACTCTTAAAATCGGAACTGCCTTTATTTGTTCTTCGGTCACAGTTGAAATTGCTCCTGTGACTAATAGTTTTTTCTGACGACCGTATCCAACTACAACTACTTCATCAAGTTCATTTGACTCAATTTGCATAGTAATGTCAATACGATCTCTTAAACTTATAGGAATGATCTGCGTTTGATACCCAACGTAAGAAATCATTAGCGTATCAGATAAGGAATTCACTTTAATGGAATAGCTACCATCAATATCTGTGGTCACTCCTAGACTGGATCCTTTTACCAGAATGGTAGCACCAATGACACTTTCTCCTTTATCATCTACCACAGTTCCAGATACAGTTTGCCCTGCCAACTGTAGACTTATTCCTAAGAAAAGAAGGCAAAGGAAAATTAAGTTAGTTTTTTTCATAATTCGTTTTAATTGAAATTTCGGTTATTGTTCTTGGAATACTCTCACATAATCAACCTGCATTTGGGTCGGAAATTCAGTTGCAGAGTTTGGACTACCTGGCCAATTTCCACCAACGGCAACATTAAGTATCATATAGAAAGGGTTATGGAATGCGGACATTTCAGCGCCTGTGATGTTTAATGTATAAAAAGGAGCATCATTGAGTAACCACTGGATATGTTGTTCATTCCAAATAATGGAGTAGACATGAAACTTTTGATCAAGTCCATCTATAACGGACGTATTATCTCCAGCACTAGCATGTTGATTATCAGTATTTCTCCAATGAGCCGTTCCATAAGAAGTTTTTTCACCACCATTGCCACCGACCATTTCCATAATATCAATTTCGCCACATGCTGGCCAACTTACTGAAGTAATATTTGTGCCTAACATCCATATCGCTGGCCACAAACCTTTACCACGTGGTAATTTTGCTCTAACATCTACACGTCCATAGGTAAAGGCCTTTTTTCCTTGCGTAATTAATTTACCTGAAGTATAATCATTGATATCAAAGCTCTCTTCTCTCGCTTCGATAGTTAAGAGACCATTATTAACCCAGCTATTTTGTGATCTATAATATTCTAATTCATTATTTCCCCATCCACATAAATCTGGACAACCATTGCCATTCTGATACGACCAAATATCTTGATTTAACACACTTCCATCAAATTCATCATTCCAGATGAGATTCCATCCTTCATAGGTAATTGGCGTTACGTAACCTTCTCCTGAAGTATCAGGATCACCTGAAATGACGTTTACTATTCTTTCAACTTTTATGAATCTACCAGAATTTCCATAGGCTTTAATTTCTACGGTATACATTCCTGTATTTTCGTATACAAAATCAAAATCTCCATTAGAAGAGCTTCCAGTATCATTATCGGAAGTTCCTAATTCAAATTCGTACAAAACAGCATTATCCGCATTTGCACGAAAATTGACTTCACCCGAATCATCTGTTGCTATGGTAATTTCTACAGTGAGGTTTGAAGGATCTCCTGTATTAGGTTGATCCGTTTCTCCACCACAACCTATTAAGAACGCAACGAAGATTACATTAAAAAAAGCAAGCATGAATTTGTTTGTCAGATTCATAAATTAAAAGAAATTAAAAATTGCCAAGTCTATCAAATAGACTTGGCAATCGAATTAGTATAATTAGTTAATTACAAAGTTTCTTAGATAGAAAGTACCAGGTGCAGCGTGTCCACTACCACCAAATCCGATATAAACCATATCAAGATCATTTCTATCAAAAGGAGTCTCACCAGCATTTGAAGAGAACGCAGGAGTAGCTAAATCAAAAGTGACTGTGTGCCATGTATCCTCGGCTAGTCCACTACCATCTTGCTCATACTGTATCAATCCTGTCCACCACTGCTCTGTTTGACTTCTGTCACCAAATCCAACAACAAGGTTTTTAGTCAATGTTGTTGAGTAGTCGTTGCTACTTGGCAAATAAATATCTACAGTGATGGTAGTCATATTAGCAAAATTGATGTCATTTTTGTCTGGAGCAGTTTGCATTTGCAACTCTTGATATTCTGTAGCCACTCTTTCGAATTGACCCACAAAATCTCCTGAACCATCTGGATTTGCAACACCATAAGCAATACCAGATCCAGATGTGATCGTATCCAATAAGACCCATTCAGAGGCATCCGCAGAAGCAAAAGTTCTTGAAAGTTCTGAAGGCGTGATATCATCCAAATCTTCACCAAATTCCATCATATTAGTTTCAATTGCTGGCTCTAAGCTTGGGTCAGAGTAACTAGCATAAGTAATCGGCCAGTAAGCACCACCGTAGTCAAACACCACATACATTAAATCATACCCTGTAAATGATTCGAATGAAACATTAGCAGTTACAGAAGGTTGTGGCGTAATATACTCCCCATCAGTTCCTAATTTTGGAATACCGATCCAAGCGCCATCTCCATTCAAAGTCAACGAAGCAGTTGCAGGATCATACTCAAAAGAATGAGTTCCTGATAACCATGCGCTCACATCATCACCACATGCGTTCACCATGTTGGCAGCAGTCGCTTCAAAGCAAGATTCATTTGTAACGTTTGATTCACAACCTGCTACATTATTAAACACTCCATATTCTGCCCAGAACATTCCTCCATCGTTAAATTCGAAGGTACCGTCTAAATGAAAAGTAAATTCCTGCGCATAAGCACAAGGTCTAGCTCCATCATTTGAAAGTCCAGCCCACCAAGCAGCCGGATCATCTGCATTTGGTCCTAGGGACATGCATACTCCTTCTCTGAAAAGTCTCCATGTTTTTGATTCTTCTCCTGTCAAATCTTTGATTGCGGTGTTAGGGTCAGAAATTGTGATCGTCTTCATAGACTCTTTTGATTTAGAGCCATCAATTGCAGTTAAGACTACGACATAATCACCACCGGCATCATATGTATGCGTTGGATCTTTTTCTGTAGAAGAATTACCATCACCAAAATCCCATTCATAGTCGGTTGCATTCGTTGAGAAATTAGAAAATTGAACTACTCTCCAGTCTGTGTCACTTATGGCAAATTGAAAACTAGATACTGGCTCGGTTGTATTTCCGCCCCCTGGAGTTGGATCGTCCTCTCCACAGGAAACGACAAAGCATCCAAGAGCAAATAATAACATAAATTGCATACACCTAATTGCAAAATGATTTTTTGTTGATTTCATAATTATTTAGATTTTAAAAAAATAAAAAAACGTAAAGGTTAAAGTACTTCAAAATACTACTACGTTCCAGACATAAGTATATTGAGTAAGCTAAAAGTATTTCTTTCCTTCAAATATTTAGAATGACATCACTACGTCAATACTACAACAAAAGCGAAAATACTGCTACAGTAAGGTAATAGCATACTACTACACTACTACATTTTGTTTAAAAGCCTACTTCATAAAGAGAGTTAAAGTGAACTTTAAACGACTTTTTCTTTCCAAACATTGACCTAAAAACAATGAAAGTTGCCAAATTGTTGACTGCAAATTAAAAGATTCTTGAAATATTATCTCTATAAATAAAAAGGAAATATCGGTGTTACAATAATCTAATCAATCATCACCATAACCTCTATAAAGAAATTGTCAACAATTGATAATAGGAATCCTGGCCCTTGAGAGTGTAACCACGACCAACTTAATCCAAGATTTTTACAAGCTATAAATCAAATTTTTATGATATTTTAATCATCTTAGTATGAATGGAAAATAGAATATACGGCATAATTACAATAGCAATTGTTGTGATAATATATAGCTGTGCGTATAAAAGATATCTAAATGACAAAATATACTCTTCTTTAAGCCTCATTATCCTTGCAGGACTCATTTTACGAATCTTCACATCATTCGATTATTACCTTCACCCTTGGGATGAGCGCTATCATGCATTGGTGGCAAAAAATTTATTAGAGAACCCTTTCAAACCCATGTTATATAATGTTCCTTTATTGGAATACGATTATAAAAATTGGGCCAATAATCATATTTGGGTACATAAGCAACCCTTTCCACTGTACTCTATAGCCTTGAGTATATGGTTATTTGGTAAAAGCGCTTTTGCTATACGAATTCCTTCTATTTTGCTAAACACGATTGCCATATACGCAACTTTTAAAATAGGGCATCAATTGGCCAATAGAAAAGTCGGACTAATAGCTGCATTCTTGTTCTCTATTAATGGATTAATCATTGAACAAACAGCGGGTCGTGTTGCCACAGATCATGTGGATGTATTTTTCCTTTCTCTTATTACTTTGGCTGTCTACCAACTATTTAAAAGCGTAGATGAAAATTCTAAATTCAGTTTTTTCATCGGAAGTTTATTTATAGGACTTGCTATATTAAGTAAGTGGTTACCAGCTTTAATTGTTGTACTCCTTTGGATTATCTACGCCCATAATAAACTTAAAACAAAACAAATTCTTTGGCAATTAAGCTTGATTCTTTTCATTATTGGCATGGTTGTTTTTCCTTGGCAATTTTATATTATGAGTCAATTTCCTTTAGAAGCCACTTGGGAATCCTCTTATAATAAATTGCATTTCTTCAAAAACTTATTGCCCGTCGATCAAGCTTACTATTATCATTTTGATAGGATGAGAATTATTTTTGGTGAGTTGGTATACCTTCCTTTAATTTGGTTGGCTTATCGTTTAACAAAATCAAAAAACCGACAGACTATATTCATTATTCTTTCATGGATTATTATTCCTTATGTCTTCTTTTCAATAGCAAAAACAAAGATGCAAGCTTATATCATTTTTTGTGCACCAGCAATTTTTATAATGATAGGAATCTTCCTTCAAGAAATTCAACAGTATAAACAAAAACTAAAAATTATGGTCACATTAATTTCAATGCTTCTAATAGCTTTGCCGATTCGATATTCAATTGAACGAATAAAACCATTTCAGCTCCGTGATAGAAATCCCGAATGGATCAGTCAAATAAAATCTATAGATAGTGCAAAACCAAACACTAAGAAAGTAATATTCAATTGCCAATACCCTATTGAATCTATGTTTTACACGAATATGATCTGTTATAATCGAATCCCTAGTTTGGATAAGTTACATGAAATCCTTTCAAAAGGATATGACATTTATATAGATGACTTCTATCCTATCGACAATAAATTTTCCAATATTAACTTTGTCCAATATGTTTCATTAAGCAAATAAAGTCATTATGTGTGTTGTAGCCTATATTATGCTATTGATACCTCATTCGGCGAAAAGCCAAAAAATGAAAATACAGTCTCTCGAAGCTCAATCCTCGAATCACTTATAAATCAAGGATTGTTCTATTAATTAATCACAACAGATATTTTCAACATAGAAACCCATGTTCTTAATTAAGGTCAAGTTACAAAGATCACTATCTTCAATATATAGAAGTAAATATTTGTATCGGAATCAAAAAAGATTAAACTTAATTCCTAAGGTGACTAAATGCGAACTGAAAGCCGAATTTCTACGGTAGTTATAATATTTAATATCTATGCTCTTCCAGTTAATCTTCCATAGCTTTTTGGTTGAATATAGATTTTTATAACTCCATCCAAATCCGTATTGATTTGCTCTATATTTACTCAAATCGAAATCCGACGTATAATACTGAGAACTCGAAAGATGTTCATCATATCCCGCAAAATACTGCGTTGCTGACTGGGCATAAAAGCGATATGAAGGATAGAATGTCATTTTCCCTTCAATGATTTTAATCGGAATTTCTATACTCGCCGTATGCGCTCTAATATCCCAGTCGTCCTTATAAAAACGATAAAATGTTCTTAAAGAAATGGCTTCACTTATGTAATAATTTAATCTCGCACCTAAAGCAAATTTTAATCGTTCATTAGGAAGTCTTTCAATATCATCAGCCAAGTGAAAATTCTGAATGTATGAGTTTGCCACATCCTTAAAGTACACTCGCTGAAAAG
>JAHDCZ010000072.1 GCA_020629615.1 Saprospiraceae bacterium | reverse complement strand
CCTCAAAAACGGTATCCTTAAAATCAGTAACCACGTTATATAACGTATCTCTTTCAATCGCTTCACGATTCACCGCCCGAATCATTTTAACCAATTGCTCCGTACTGAGACTAGGAGACTGTTCTTCAGAACCCGCCATGGTATAAATCTTAGTCGTATCATCGATTGTCCCATCAATATCGTCCACTCCAAACGCCAATGACAACTGTGCGGTATCTCTTCCGATCATCGGCCAATAGGCTTTGATGTGATCAAAATTATCAAGGTAGATTCTACTAATCGCATAATTTCTTAAATCCTCAACAACAGAAGATTCTTCAACATGGGACATTTGGTTTCCTTTGTTTCGAAATTTCAAAGGAATGAAGGTTTGAAAACCACCTGTTTTATCTTGTAGTGAACGTAAAGATTCTAGGTGATGAACTCGATGTTTAAATTCTTCAATGTGTCCATAAAGCATCGTGGCATTGGAACGCATTCCCAGTTTGTGCCACTCTTCATGGATCTGTAACCATTCCTCTCCCGAGCATTTACCTCCCGCAATTTGGTCTCTTATTTCAGGATGAAATATCTCAGCTCCACCGCCTGGCATGGAATCAAGTCCCGCTTCTTTCATCAATTTCATGCCTTCAGCATAGGATACTTTTCCTTTTTTAAAAATGTAATGATATTCTACCGGAGTCAAGGCTTTGATATGAAGCTCAGGTCTATGCGCTTTAATATTCCGAAAGAGCTCGGCATAAAACTTTAAATCATACTGAGGTAAAACACCACCAACAATATGCACTTCAGTGACGGGTTGATCATCATATTTTTTGATGATATCCATCATATCCTCCATGGTATACTCCCAACCTTCTTCTCTCTTTTTGATCAATCGAGAATACGAACAAAACGTGCAAGTGTACAAGCATACGTTTGTGGGTTCCATATGAAAATTTCGATTGAAATAAGTTTTGTTTTGATGACGCTTTTCGCGAATGGAATTGGCCAAGATTCCCAAATATCCCAAGTCTGCATTTTCAAAAAGATACAATCCTTCTTGTTCAGAGATTCTTTCTTCTTCACTCACTTTTTTAGCAATGGTCTTAAGTGTTGAATCTAAATCCTCTTGATTCAACAATAAATCTAGGGCAATATGGCTCATATGATGATCATTTGTCTATCGTTACAACAAACATAAGCAAAGAGTGATGCATCCGAACCCTATTTTTTTAATAAAAATCTATTTTTACGCTTAAGCTCATTGATCTATGCTCAGTATTCTGATTCCTATTTATAATTATGACGTTACCAAACTGGTGACAAAGTTGTCCAAGCAATGTCAGCGAGCGAAGATTCAATTTGAAATTATTTGTTTTGATGACGGCTCAAGGCCGAATATTAAAGCAAAGAACGCAACACTAAGAGCTCTGTTTAGGGTTAATTATGTTGAGATGTCTGAAAATTTAGGGCGTTCGAAAATCAGAAATTGGTTGACAAAAGCGGCTTCCTTTGAGCACCTTTTATTTATGGATTGTGATAGTAAAGTGCCAGGTGCCAATTACATTAAAAACTATATTGCCGTGATCGGCAAACACGATGTAGTGTACGGCGGAAGATCTTACCAAAAAAAAGCACCCGCTAGTCAAAAGAAACATCTTCATTGGAAATACGGTACCTATCGCGAAGCACTATCTGCAAAAAAAAGAAAGAAAGCACCTTATCTCAATTTCATGAGTAACAATTTCATGATGAAGCGATCAATCGCGGAAGCCAACAAATTGGACGAAAGTCTGACACAATACGGATACGAGGACACCTTATTTGCGCTTCAACTGAAAGCGCAAGGCATTCAAATCACTCATATTGATAATCCTTTGGAGCATAAAGGCCTAGAGACTAACAAAGTCTTTTTAAAAAAAGTACATTTGGCTACTGAAAACTTGGTAAGACTTTACCGATCGGGAGATATTCGAAGCACGCGGCTTATTGATTTCCATCATAGGCTCAAATTTTGGAAAATCCTACCATTTGTCCTTCGTTACTTTGAAAAAAACGAAGACAACATTCGGCGTAAGCTGCAAGAAAAAAATCCTGATCTTAAAAACTTACAACTGTACAAACTGTATCACTTCAATCAGTTATTGACAAAGACCGAATAATTATCTTTGAACGGCAATTCGTCTTATCGCGCCTGTTTGATTTTTTGTAGTCGCTTTCAAAATATATAAGCCCACTTCCAAATCACTTAAATTCAAAGTGAATTTCTTTTGACTCGGCAAAACCCCTCTAAGCAATCGTCCAGACAGATCGTAAATTTGCACACTCAAAAATTGTTCCTCCGACTTTATGGTGAGGATATCTTTCGTAGGATTTGGATACACTTTCATTTCCACACTATTGAAAACTGGATCTTGAGTATTGCTCGTTCCCATGTTCTCTCCATTAAAAGTAGGTGTCATTGTTTGAAAAGGCCCCGAGCCATTTGGATAACGTCCAAAAGAAATGTCCGAGACTTGATTAATATAGGTTACTTCGTCTATAATATCACCCGATGCGTCTGATAAGAATATAGATTCTGCCGCAGCAGACAATTTGAAGTTGGCGTGTAAGCCCGACTGATCTTCGTCACTATCCGCCCAAATAATTAAATAGTCATCCGCTGGAATACTCGTCCCGAAAGGAATCACATATTTTCCTAAATCTTCATAATCATCGGATAGTGTATAAAAACTGATGTCGATGGTTGACGTTCCTCGATTGTATAATTCAATCCAATCATCAAATTCACCATCTTGGTCTGCCTCTGTTGAATTATTGGAAGCCATAAATTCATTGATGACCAAATTACCGAGATCCGGATTGACATTATTAGCAAGAATCGTGTAATATTCATGTTCAGCTCGCTGGGGAGAGAACATTCCAATGTTACTATTCTCCGCATAGATATAATACTGTGTAAATGCATTGGTCAAAAAGATAGTCGCTCCGTAAACGCCATCATTTGCTGCTCCATCGTTATTTAATCCATCATCCATCATCGGTACCCGGATAAATGCATCTTCTACCAAACTGCGGTATCCCAAGTAAACGGCATTCTCATCCTGAATCGTAGCCGTAATACTGATTGGCTCATTTAGTATAGGACTTGAAGTGGATGTATTGATATTTGAGATTGTCGGTTGAGTTTGGGTAAAATCATTGAGCGATAAAAGATAATCACTACGACCGTCCATCAAATTTGTAATTCCTGGTGTTGCTCCTCCTCCGGGTCCGCCTCCAATGTTGACATCTGTGGTTAAATTATCTAGAAAATTATTGTAAGTGAAAAACTTGTTGTTGTCTGCTTGAACTGAAGCATCAATCAAGTTTTGAAAAGTCTGAGCAGTTGTGAAATATGATCCGTTTTCGAAATTTTCTTTAAGAATCGTTTTACAATGTGCAAGATACATTCTCTTGTATGTCGGTATAGCCAACAATTCTTGCATCAAAGGAAAATCAGTATCGTTATCATGCAAGAGATGATCCATCTGTTGCTTTGCGGTCGTTCCATTTAAATTTCCTGATCCTGTATTAGAAAATCGACCAAAAGATTCATTCAAATCCCAAACGATAGAAGAAAAACGATCCGTTTCATCTCTGTACAAATAATAATTTTGCTTAAACGAACCAATATAGCTATCCAAATTCACCAAGATATTATTGAAAGCCAACATCCAAATCGCGCGATCCACATCCAATATTTCCTCAATCGCATCGGTATGATTTCGCAGGGTATCGCAAAGGTCTATCAACTCGTCCCATCCTTCATCGGACTTCATCTCGTACGCGTCGTAATAATTTAAGCTATCTTCTCCCATATAAACCAGATTAGGAAAATCATTGGATCCCGGACCCGCACCATCCGGTGGATTACATTTCACAAAAGTATTTTTCTTAGAATAAAATCGGCTATCTACAAATTTCTTAGAGATCGATTCTGAGTTACTGTACAATCCAATTAAATTTCCATTGACATAAACATTGGCATAGTTGGATAAAGGAGCATGCATGTATTGTCGTAATATCTGATAGGATAATACTTCCCTCAAAAAGGAAGGATCTTTGGCAACATTACTCAATTTAATATCAGTATATGCTTCATGTTGATGATCCTTGTAAGTATCCAATTCAATATGGAAAGGATTCTTTGTTTGATTGGGATTATAGGTGCTGTTTCCTTTGTATTTTACCCCAACACTGTCATAAACAATACCATTGAGGCTCACACTTGTGGCCATAATATAATCCCCAGTCGTAGCGTATGCATTATCTAATAATTGATCCCAATTGCTTTGGGCAAACTCAATTTCAATGGTTTGAATTGTATTTAAGTCATAGAATTCTTGAGAATATCCTAAGTAAGAAAATAGAATAAACATGGTGGTGTAGATAAACTTCATTTTGTTATTATTTACTTTTCTCTTTAAATACACCGTAAATGTAGAAATCCCTACCTTATAATTAACATTAAATTAATATTGAACAAATGACTGGTCAGGTAGTGCAATTCAAATTCCTGAATTAATGAGAAGTCAAATGACTTATTCCGATTTTAATTTATACACGTTAATTGAGCCTTTTTGCAAAATCAACTCTAAGTATTTCTGAACTTCCGGATGTTGATCTATTGCACGTGAATCCGAATACATATAGGTCCTCCCCCTATTTTCAATCATATCCTTAATCCAAGGAATAGGGAGATTATCATTTGAAAAAATCGAACCCATTTTATCGATTTGATAACTAAAAACATAAGAGGATACGTCATTTAAAATAATACATAATTCATCGTTTGGAACCGCCGCTTTTAATTCGTCACTATATATAAAAACGTCCTTATTGAAAAACGCCTTTTCGATGCTCCAATCATTCTTAGTCACCTCGATGGTATGAATGGGTGCCCAAATTAGAATCACAATAAGAATTAAATTTATCCAAAATCTTTCTTGTCTAAGTACGAATTGAACTCCATAACCAATGATCAAAAATAACCAGGGTAAGAATGGCATCATATAATAATCATGGACCGTATTAATCGCATTCAACTGAAGAGAAAAATAAAGCAAGGTTATTCCAGTTAAACTTAGGATGGCTGCAGAAAAATTCTTTTTCCTAAAAAAAATACAAAGAGTCCAATGATCCCAAGAAGCCAAACACAATCATAAAGCATTCTTTCTGGCAGCATATATTTCAAATGAAACGAGATGATTTCACCAAAATCAAAATTCTTAGCAGAATCCTTAAAAACGCCTTTTAATACCGCATTGCCTTTCCAAGTAGGCATCACCCATGCATACCACACTAAAGCTGGGCTTATAATTATCAGTTGAAATACGGAGTTCCATATGGAACCCGAAGAGATTTTTTTATCCTTAAAAACTTCTTCAAAAAATAAATATATGCTAACGATTGAAAACATCAAAAAAGGCAATTTAGCCAAAGTTGCTATGAGTAGAAATACGGAAGAAAGGAATAGATCTTTTCTTTGCGCATACTTTTCAAAACGCAAAATGTAATACAAATACCAAATAGCCCCCATTAGCGCGAGACTGTCGGGCATTGGAACCGTCGAGTAATAATAGAACAGCGGCGAATACTGAAACAATATGGCCATCAGCAAACTAACCCAAGGGTTGGTAAAGAGAATTCGTCCTATGAAAAACATTCCAATACAAGAAAGAAAGCCAATGCCCAATACAAATAATCGAGCAATAATAATGTGTTCCCCAAAAGCTCTTTGCATTTGTGCAATTGATCATTGCATTAAGGGAAACTCATAGCGATACAAATTATCCTTGCCTCCATTAAAAGATGAGATCCTGGGGTTCAAAATGTTATTATCATGTCGAACAAAATTTCGGACATTCCACATGGTTTGGGATTGTCTCCAGGTATGAATTCCTGTTACTTCTTTATTTAAATGTTTGCTATGTAAGAACAGGTTAAGTCCCAAGGACAAGAGCAACAAATAGAAGACGGTTCTTCTAAAGAAGTGAATAGCAAGATCTATTTTCGGCATTATAATGGTCCTTGGTTAATATGGTAATTTCCTCTGAAATTTATCACTATTCAAAAATAGTAAAAGACCCGTTCACTTGAGTTTTTACTGAACTTTAATTCACTTGGCTGAGTCATCTATGGTTTTAGACTAATAATATTATTTGCCATGATGGATTATTTTAATATTTTTAGCTGAAGATTAAACTATTACACAAACTAAAATTTTACCATTCTATGTTGAAAAGAGCAATAAATTTGGGCTTTGCAGGATTTTTGTGCCTATTCTTTTGCACAAATGCTATATCCCAAAATCGAGTTACAGGAACCGTCACGGATGGGGATAGTGGAGAAACTTTAATTGGAGCCAACATTTTAGTGAAAGGTACCGTTACTGGAACAATCACTGATTTGGACGGAACCTATGAACTGAAAGTCAATCAAGATTTACCGTTTACATTGGTTTATTCTCTGTTAGGCTATGGATCTCAAACGGTGGAGATCACTTCCGCAGACCAAGTTGTTGACATAGTCATGACTCAAGAATCAGTTTTGGCAGATGAAGTCGTTGTTTCCGCTTCAAGAGTTGAAGAAAGCATCCTTCAATCGCCTGTTTCAGTTGAAAAGATTGGCTTACAGGAATTAAAAGCTACTGCGGCAGGAGATTTCTATGATGAAATAAATAACATGAAAGGGGTTATAAGGACTCAAGCGAGTTTGACCTTTAATACAATCAATACAAGAGGATTTGCAACTGGAGGAAACACGAGATTTGTTCAATTACAAGATGGAATGGATAATGCAGCTCCTTTGTTGAATTTCCCTACTGGGAATGTTGTAGGAATCTCAGAATTGGACATCAAAACAATAGAATTGGTTCCAGGAGCGGCCTCCGCATTGTACGGTCCAAATGCCTTTAACGGAATCTTATTCATGAATAGTAAGGACCCCTGGAATTATCAAGGTCTGAGTGCTCAATTAAAAACTGGTGTGACCCAAGGAGATGAGACAAATCCACTATATGGAGCTAGCATAAGATGGGCAGATCAAATTAACGATAAGTTTGCTTATAAGTTTAATATATCTACGCTATTTGCAACTGATTGGCAGGCGACTGATTATACTAATCACATTTTCGATTATAGAAACGAAGCTGGCAGTAATATCGAACCAGGCCAGGCTAGATTTTCTGGTGTTAACCTGTACGGAGATGAAACTCCTATACCTTTAACTGGACCAGATGGATCAACAGGCGTGCTTTACAGAAATGGATATACAGAACAATTTTTGCTTGATAATAATGATGCAACAAGTATTAAGGTAGATGGTGCGTTACACTATCGTTTAACTGATAATTTAGAGGCAAGCGCTAGTTATAAGTGGGGAAGCGGTTCTAGTGTTTATCAAGGTTCCGAACGATATGCTTTGAGAAATTTTGTACAGCAATTTGCAAAATTTGAACTTAAAGCAAGTAATTGGAATATTAATGCCTATGGTTCGTTTACTGATGATGGCGATAGTTATAACATGTCAGCCTTGGGAGCAATAGCAAATGAAACGATATGGCCTTCTCTGACAAGTGCTAATGGTTTACCCGCCGGGTGGGCTGTGGCCGCTAATATAGCATATGGTGGAAATCTAGATTTATTTGGAATTGAAGGTGGAAATCTAGATGTTGCCAAAGCGTTTGCGAACGGCGGTGGTTTTGCATCCTTAACCGAAGCTGCAAGACAGGCATTTGCTGCTGGATTTGATGCTGCTAATCCTAATTTACCAGCAGGTACTGGAACTTTGTTAGTACAAAATGCTAGTGGTCCAAGTTCAAATGATTTATCTGAACAAGAATTATTAGCAATAGTAGAACAAGTTAGAAGTGGGTTGTTCCAATCGGGAGGTGCCGGATTTATTGACAATTCTAAGATGTATCACGTCGAAGGGAATTATGACTTCTCAGAACAAATCAACAACGTAATTGGACTTCAAGCGGGTGCTAATGTCAGAAGATATAGCTTGTTTACCGAAGGAACGGTCTTTAGAGAGTATAATTCAGAAACAGATCAAAACGAACGTATCAACATTAACGAATGGGGAGGCTACGTTCAGGCATCCAAAGAATTATTTGATGCATTAAAAATTAGCGGTTCTTTGAGATATGACAAGAATCAAAATTTTGATGGTCAGATTTCTCCAAGAGTATCGGCTGTTTATAGTATTGATGATAACAAACGTCATAACATAAGAGCTTCTTGGCAGACGGGATTCCGTAATCCAACAACACAAGGTCAGTATATATTCTTCCCAGCGTCTCAGGTACTCCTAGGAGGTACCAAAGAAAATGCTGATATCATTAATGAATTGGATGGTTCAATTTTTAACATATTTGAAGATGGTGCTTTATCGGCTGATGGATCAACAATGGTTGATTTGGAATATGTAAAACCAGAAAGATTAACTTCATTTGAGGTTGGTTACAAAGGCGTTATTGGAAGTAATATGTTTTTAGACATCAATTATTACAGAAATACTTACGAAGATTTTATTAATCAATTAAGTGTTCTATCTACAAAAGATGTCCAGTACCGAGGAACTATTTATCCGGCAGGAGGAAGATGGTTTCCATATACTAATGTCCCTATAACATTCAATTCAGATGGACTTGACTTAGGCTTCAGATATAAATTAAATAAAAACTGGGCAGTAAACGGAAATTACTCTCGAGCAACCGTGGATTTTGATAGTGCTGAATTAGTAGGAACTTCATTTGAGGGATCCAATTTTGATCCAGGATTTAATACACCTGAAAACAAATTTGCATTAGGACTCACTTCTAAAAAAATCTTTGGAAACTTTGGATTTGGAATGAATTATAGATGGCAAGAAGAATTCTTCTATTCAAGTAGTTTTGGTAATGGTACTATTCCATCTTTCCAAACCTTAGATGCTTCTATAAGCTATAAAATCCCTTCAATGAAGACTTTAGCTAAATTGGGTATCACTAATTTATTAAAAGAGGATTACGTCACGAACGTTGGTAATCCGACGATTGGAAGAATGATTGTATTGACTTTAACTTACGATCAGTTCTCGAACTAAACAGAAAAAGAACGCTTCAAAACAAAACGAACGGAGTCATCATGCTTTATGTATGATGACTCTTTTTTTATGATAGTTTTTTAACTTTAGTCCATGGAATACAGGAGACTCGGAAAATCAGGATTACAAGTAAGTACGCTTTCATTTGGTTCGTGGATAACCTTTGGATATCAAATTGGAGATCGTGAAGCGGAGAAAATGATGGCATATGCCTACGACCAAGGAGTTAACTTTTTTGATAATGCTGAGATTTATGCTTTTGGTGAATCCGAAAGAGTAATGGGCAGGATATTAAGCAAAATGAATTGGAAGAGGTCTTCATACATCGTTTCTAGTAAGGCTTTCTTTGGTGATGGCGGTAAAAAACCGAATCAGACAGGTCTGAGTCGAAAACATCTTTACGATGCTTGTCATGCAGCCTTGAGAAGATTACAAGTGGATTATCTGGATTTATATTTTTGCCATAGACCGGACAAGAATACCCCAATAGAAGAAACTGTTTGGGCAATGCACCACCTTATCCAACAGGGTAAAATATTATATTGGGGCACCTCTGAATGGTCTGCTCAAGAAATTATGGAAGCCCATATGGTAGCTAGACAGAACAAGCTTATTGGGCCAACGATGGAACAACCTCAATACAACATGTTTCATCGACAAAAGATTGAAGTGGACTTTGATCAAATTTATAAAACAGTAGGTTTGGGTACTACCATATGGTCTCCCCTAGCCTCTGGCGTATTGACTGACAAATATGTCGAGAAAATCCCGGATAATACTCGAATGAATTTGGATGATCTTCAATGGCTAAAAGAAAAATCTCTAACCGTCGAAAGGCTGGAAAAGGTAAAATCCTTAAATCGATTGGCACAAGAATTGGATACATCTTTGGCCAAGCTCGCCATTGCATGGTGTGTTAAAAATCCCAATGTAAGTACAACTATTTTAGGAGCTTCTAAGCTTAGTCAATTAGAAGAAAATCTAAACGCTATGGAAGTACTCCCCAAATTAACAGAAGAAGTGCTGCAATCAATTGAAGACATTTTAGATAACAAACCGTCCAAACCGATGTTTTAAAGAACGGGTTCCAGCGCTCTAACTGGAACTACCCAATCGTTTTCATCTTTAATCGAAAGATTTCGTAAGCCTTCGATTGTAGATTTTGCCAATTTACAAATGTTATAATCATCAACATTGAAATTCATTTCTATGTCTTGATAAGCTATTTTGCGTACGAAAGAAACAACAGCTGCCGTACCCGTACCAAAGACCTCTTTTAGTTTTCCTTCTTTGTAAGCCTCTACAATTTCATCAATATGCAAAGGTCTTTCTTCGACAGTATATCCTTTGGATCTCAGTATTGTAATAATCGTATCTCTTGTAATACCTCGTAAAATAGTACCACCTGCTGCAGGAGTAACAATTTTATCTTCAAAAGCGAAGAAAATATTCATCGTACCTACCTCCTGCACATATTTAAATTCTTTTGCATCCATCCACATGATCTGATCGTAGCCTGCTTCAATGGCAAGTTTAGCGGGATATAAGCTAGCCGCATAATTTCCTGCTGTTTTGGCTTCTCCGACACCACCTTCAGCAGCACGAACATATTTGGTTTCTGCTTTTAGAGATACTGGCTTACTATAATATGGTCCGACGGGCAAGCAAAATATGAGTAATTTATATGTTAATGAAGCACGTACTCCTAAAGCCTCATCCATTGCCATCATTACAGGACGTATATAAAGTGCTGAACCATCGGTTGATGGAATCCAATCCTTTTCTAATGCTACTAGTGTATGAATAGCATCGTCGAAAACTTCCGCTGGGAATTCAGGCATACACATTCTACGCGCCGATGCATTTAATCGTTGAATATGTTTTTCGGGTCTAAAAAGAAGCGGTTCACCATCAATACTCTTGGTAGCTTTCATTCCTTCGAAGATAGATTGACCATAATGCCAAGCCAGGTTACCCGGATGAATACTTAAATTTTCCAAAGGTTTAATTTGAAAGTTTGTCCATTTTTCACCGTCAAAATCGGCTTCAAACATATGATCACTAAAAACTTTTCCAAATGGAATGTTATTGAAATCCACAGAGGACAATTTGGAATCTGTCGTTCGTCGAATGTTTAGATTGGTACTCATTCTCAACGTATTTTAGCTGTTTCAGGAAGATATATTCTAAAGAACAAACTTTTATTGTTCTCCATACAAAATTACGTATTTTTGTTAAAATTCTAATAATAAATGGATATTTTATTTTATTCAGAATTTTATTTTGATAAATTATTAATTTCTTTATATAATTTTGTTTGATTTGAAACTAGACATCCCATTAATTCGGCTAAATGAGAACAAGAATCTAGAAGTCAGTATAACTGGCGAGGGACAATTGGGGCTCATTTTGGTTTGCGACCCATCTGACCTTAAGGAAGGAGGAAAAGAAAAAGCATTAGAAATTGCTAGAGCGATTGGATACGAATTTCCTAAAGATCTTAAAATTCTTGAAACAAATTCACCATCTTTTAATCTATCGGAATCACTGAATGGTATTATATACAATCATGTTATTGTATTCAAATTTAAAGCTGATTCTTTAGGATTGCCATCACATTTGGTCCCTTATTATCCGTATACCTTTGAAAAAATGAATTTAGTGCTTTCAGAATCTTTACAGGATATCAAGAATAATAATGATAAAAAAAAGAAACTTTGGAATGCTGTGAAAATATTTAAACCAAATCTGTAAAATGAAAATAATCTTTGCGACTAGCAATCCTAATAAACTCAAAGAAGTCAAGGCAGTATTAGACGAAAGTCTATTTGAAATTATCTCATTAAATGAGATCGGATTTAATGAAGACATTGAAGAGACTGGATCAACTTTGGAAGAAAATGCATTGATTAAATCTTCGCATATTCATCATAGATATAAGCAAAATGTATTTGCGGAAGATACTGGACTTGAAGTTGAGACATTGAACAACACACCTGGGGTGTACACCGCTCGATATGCAGGACCAGAGAAAGACATGAAAGCCAATATGGATCTACTCCTTGCGAACCTATCAAATAAAAAAAATCGATCAGCTCAATTTAGAACCGTGATTTCATTGATCATTGATGAGGTATCCTATGAATTCGAGGGCATCCTCAGAGGAAAAATTTCTACTAATCCAGCAGGAAGTAGAGGCTTTGGTTATGATCCTGTTTTTATTCCTGACGGATATGGTGTAACATTAGCGGAGATGGAGCTTTCAGAAAAAAATAAAATAAGTCATCGAGCGATTGCCATGGAAAAACTGATGATCTTCCTAAAGAATTATACAAAATAATCCAGCACAAATAATATCCCAAAAAACGCACTAGCCATCCCATTGGTGGTAAAAAAAGCAAGGTTAACTTTAGTCAAATCATTTGCTTTGACTAAGGTATGTTGATAGAATAATAAGCCCAAAAACACCCCTACTGCAACCCAATGAATCCATGAAATCAAATCTGACAATTGAAAGC
Source organism: Saprospiraceae bacterium (assembly GCA_020629615.1). GTDB lineage: Bacteria > Bacteroidota > Bacteroidia > Chitinophagales > Saprospiraceae > JAHDCZ01. The sequence goes on along the minus strand of JAHDCZ010000072.1, from coordinate 2,224 downwards.
AAAAATACGCCGCTCCTATCATGAGAATGGACACAAGAAAGTGTAGTACTTTAGAAAGAATAAGTGCTTTTTCTTTGCCTAAAAAGGTGGGAATTGAGTGTAATCTATTTTCAGCATCGAAATCGACATCTTGCAAGGCATAAATAATATCGAATCCGGCGACCCAAAAGAGCACCACTAATCCATATAGAACTGGTATCAATTGAAATTCACCAGTGACCGCCAAGTAGGCACCTACTGGAGCGAGAGATAATCCTAGTCCCAATACAAAATGACATAGAGCAGTAAATCTTTTGGTATACGAATATCCTAGGGTGATGAACAATGCTATTGGACTTAAATAAAAACAAAGCGGATTTATAAAGTAGGTAGTAATGATCAGCAGTAGACTATTGACAATTACAAACATTAAAGCATTTTTAGGCTTCACTATTCCGGCCGGAATCTCTCGTTTGGCCGTTCGATCATTTAAAATATCAATATCTCGATCAATAAATCGATTAAAAGCCATCGCTGCACTTCTTGCGAAGATCATACATAAAACCACCAATCCAAGTAAACGATAATCGATAGAGCCCACAGCTTGAACCCCTAAAAAAAAGCCAACCATCGCAAAAGGTAAAGCAAAAATGGTATGACTGAATTTTATTAGACTGAGGTAATTTTTCATGGCTTGCAAAGGTAATACGCCTAAGATATTTAACAAGGAGAGTATTAAAAGATTTTAGCTTTAAAATTGAGAACCTAGGTTAAATAGCATTAGAGAAAGTGTAAAACTGTCGAGTAATTAAACTCAATAACTTTACAAAACAATAAAGGCTCCGATCATAAGATCAAAGCCTGTTATATTGTCGAATTGTAAATCTTAAAACTAATTACACTGGAAATTGGATATCTCAACATCTGAACCAACCATTTTATATTCCATGGTAAATGTTGCTCCAATCACATCCAAAATATCCTTCAGTTGTACATTCTTCAAGGTCGGTGAAGTAAATGTACATTCTAAATTCATTTTTTGAGAAAACTTGATTTCTTTATTAAAATATCTTCCTAAGTCTTCGAACACCTGAGACATAGGAGTATTTTCAAAACTTAATTCTTTATTAATCCAAGAGAAATTATTCTCTGATTTAACGATTGATCGAGAGACTTGATTGGTTTTCTTATTCCACGTCAATTGCTCTCCTGCTTTTACCAATTCGGACTTCCCGTTTTGAGTAAATTGAACAAGACCTTCTTGTACATCAAGAATCATAATTGATTCATTCGATTCAATATTGAAGGCAGTCCCCAAAACTTCTACTTCAGCGTTATCGACAGTAATAATAAATGGAGCATTTTCGTTACGTTCTACATCAAAGAAAGCTTCTCCGTCTAAAATTACTCTTCTTTCTGATTGATTAAAACTTTCGGCTACAGCCAAAGAAGAACCTTGATTAAGAACCACTTGAGTCCCATCGTCTAAGGAGACTTTATCAATATCCGCTTCTGCAAAATGGGTATTGTCACCCGAAAGATTCATATCAAAAAGGAACAAAGCTCCGAGCAAAAGAACAAATGCTGCCGCCACACGCATTGCCATAGGAACCATACGGATCACTTTGGTCTGCTGTGTAGGTGCTTCAGCCTGTATTCGTTGTTTAAATTTGCTAAAACCTACAGTAGGATTTGGGTCGTAATCTAGACTAAAGTTTTCACTCATAGTCCAAACGTCCGATATTTGTTCGGCAAGTGATGAATGCTCATTAGACTCATTTTGCCAGGCTTGCAAAGCTTGCTTTTCAGCAGCATTTAACTCTCCTGTTAGCTCTTTATGAATTAATGATATGTAATCTAAATTTTTCATTCTCATATACGTGACACCAAAAAGAAAGTCACCCCCCTACGTTATATTTATTTTTTTCACTATAATTTTTCTTTATGCTTTAAAATGGCAGATCTCATTGCCTTTAGTGCCTTTGATATCTGATTTTCCACCGTTTTTACGGATATTTCTAACGTATCTGCAATTTGTTGATACGATTTACCTTCAAAACGGCTTAATTTAAAAACATCTTTGCATTTAGGAGGTAATAGATCAATCGCTTCTAAAACCGCTGCTTCCAATTCTTTAGCTTCCAAATTATCTTGGATATCTTCATTTGATTTGAGCGAATCTTTCAATTCATCATCCCCTTCAAACTTGACTTTATTATCTCGAATATAATTCAAAGATTTATTG
>JAHDCZ010000003.1:8859-67185 GCA_020629615.1 Saprospiraceae bacterium | reverse complement strand
AGAAATCCTTGGAAAAACAGTTGGAATATTTTCTAGCATCAAAAGGTAAATTTTTATTCGCTCAACTGGATGATCTTTCGGAAAAAATATTGGATTTGTTGTTTGATTTCTATCCTGATGATTTACACGATTTGGTCGGTGAGATGCGACAATCTCAAATTATTATCCAATCATTAGAAATATTGACTACCGCCGAAGAAGAAGTTGAATCCCTCATGCAGTTAATTCAAGAGAATATTGAAATTCAAGAGCAAGAAATGGGGGCGGTTCATATTCGTCAAACCGAGCCAGAATCCTTTTATTATGATTTGTTGCGACTTTCGTCGAATGATTCTTTTCTCGATAGAATTAATTTCAAAAAATTGGATTCCAACATTGAGTACCACTCCGAAAAAGAAATATTTGACAAATTGGGCCAAAAATTCGTTTCTGCAGAATTCAGAGATGATATTGACAGAGAATCAATGAAGGAAGAGGACTTGATCGCTTTCGATGATATCAAAGGAGTAATTCATACTCATACCACTTACAGTGACGGATTACAAAGCATCAAAGACATGGCCTTGGCAAGTTATGAGCTAGGGTATGAATATTTAGTTGTTACCGACCACTCCAAATCAGCGTTTTATGCAAACGGAATGCAACCAGAACGAGTAGTACAACAGTGGGAAGAAATTGATGCGTTGAACCATTCGGGCTCACCCGTAAAAATATATAAAGGGATCGAGTCTGACATTTTATCGGATGGTTCATTAGACTATAATAGTGATGTTTTAAAAGGTTTCGATTTGGTAATTGCTTCAGTACATTCCAATCTTAAAATGGACAAAGAAAAAGCCACAAAAAGATTAATAACTGCTATAGAGAACCCGTATACAAGAATCTTGGGTCATCCTTCAGGGAGATTATTGCTTTCAAGGAAAGGATATCCAATTGACTATAAAAAATTAATCGATGCTTGTGCAGCAAATGGGGTAGTGATTGAATTAAATGCCAACCCTCAAAGGCTAGATATTGACTATCAATGGATTGAATACATCATGAAAAAAAATGTCTCTATATCGGTTAATCCTGATGCACATTCTGTTAAGGGTATACACGATATTAAATATGGAGTTCTAGCAGCGAGAAAAGGAGGCTTATTGAAAGATTTTTGTCTTAATATAAAAACGAAGCAAGAATTTGATCACTGGTTATCAGAGAAATAACGACATATTGCCTTGTTAACGCGTTGTTAACGATTGCATCAATAATTTAAGAGTATTAAAGATTAATATATATTTGCATTAAGAAAGCAACAATTTGTAAAACATTAAAATAGATAAAAATGAAAAGTATTAAATTTTTAGGAATGATTTTATTCCTAGGTTTAGCTGTAATCTCTTGTAAGCCTGAAGCTACAAAAGCAGATGATTCAAGAGAAAGTTTAAAGCAAGCGGATGCTACAACAAATCCTAATTTAGCTGTTAATAACAATAATGCTAAAGCAAAGCCTGCTGAAGTTGTTCCTGTTGGTCCTCTTACTACCCTTGAATTTGAAAACTTGACTCATGATTATGGAGAAATTATGGAAGGTGAGAAAGTGACACACATGTACAAGTTTACCAATACTGGTAATGAACCATTAGTTATTAGCAATGCAAAAGGTAGTTGTGGTTGTACTGTTCCTTCTTGGCCGAGAGAACCAATTCCAGTTGGTGGTACCGGTGAAATCAAAGTTCAATTTGATAGTAAAGGAAAAGGAAAAGTTGGTGGACAACCACAATCTAAAAGAGTTACAATTACAGCTAACACCGACCCAGCAAATACTTACTTGACAATAAAAGGAAAAGTAAATAAAGAAGAGACAGCAGAAGCTGCAAAGCCTACTAGCTAGTATTTTTTTTATTCGGGAAATAGCAGCCTACATTGAAGTCAATGTAGGCTGTTTTTTTTATACCTTTGACCATTCTTGAAGAACCACTTAACAAATTGCTATGGTTTTGGTAGAAGCCATGTTTTTGGTAGAGTTTTTGCAACATGACTTTATGTATTTTGTTTAATTAGGGATTGCATGAAGATATGTATGATCATTGCTCTAATGCTATTTGGCTTTGCGCATAACGCGATGGGTCAAACTATACCTGATGAAATACGTACTGATTATACTGCAGTTAAAAAAGAACTTGGCCAAGTTCTATGGGATTTAAGTAAAAATACTGGGGTTAATATTGCTTTCTCGAAAGAAAAAATTCAAGCAGATTCTCTTGTCAGTCTATCTGTGAAAAATGAAAAATTAGGCACTATATTAAATCAGTTGTTTGTTAATTCTGATTTAAAATATGAAATCGTCGGAAATCAACTCGTTATTAAAAAAGACGAATTTATAAACGTCGAAGAAATTATTACCCTCACTGGTAAAGTGGAAGACGCCAGTTCTGGCGAACCTCTAATTTATGCTAATGTCTATTTGTTGGACCCAAGTATTGGAACAGAAACGAATGAGGATGGAAATTATAGTCTCACGATTTCAAGCGGCGTTCAAAGACTCTATGTTTCATATTTAGGATACAAAAAAACTATCTTAGAATTAAAACTTAAAAAAGACAGCACTCTCAATATTGCTTTAGAACCTGAATCTTTATTAAACGAAATATTAATTCTCGATGAAGATTTGGTAGAAATTGAAAAGTCTTTAAGTTCTTCAAGTGAACTTCCCGTAGATCAAATTCGATCAATTGCAACTTTAGGCGGTGAATCTGATGTAATTCGATTAGCTCAAATGATGCCAGGTGTTAGCACCGGCGCTGATGGTTTTGGTGGTATAAATGTTAGAGGAGGTTCAGCAGATCAAAATTTGATCTTATTTGATGGAGTTCCGGTTTATAATACAGGACATGCATTAGGAATATTCTCAATTTTTAATTCCAACACAATAAAAAGCGCCCAGCTTATGAAAGGCGCTATTCCAGCAAGATATGGTGGTAGGTTGTCATCTGTTCTAGATATTAGGACCAAAGATGGTAACTACAAAAAAACTGGTGGAGAATTTTCACTAGGAGCTTTAGCCTTTAAAGGAACCTTAGAAGGGCCTATTATTAAGGATAAGAGTTCCTTTTTAATCTCTTATCGACGAACAATTTTAGATCCGTGGATTAAAAGTCTGACAGAATACATTAATGAATTTGTGAATAAAAAAGGCTTCGCGGAGTATTACTTTTATGATCTTAATGCTAAGCTAAATTTTAAACTAAATGCTAAAAATAAATTAGCAGTTTCCTTTTATCGCGGTCGGGATCTTTTTGATAATAACGTGACTACATTCACAAGTTTTGAAGGACAAGAAACGCAGGAATTAAATCAAGATAATTGGTCTTGGGGAAATCAATTGGCTGTTGCCAAATGGAATAGTCGAATATCTGATAAGCTATTTGCAAATCTTACCGCGTATCAAACTAAATTTGATTTTGCATCTTTTGATCATCAAAGATTTGAAGAACAGGATACTTTTTTTCAAGCCGGCCTTTATAAATCTAAAATTTCAGATTTAGGAGTCAAACTTGAATTTGATTATTTACCTAATCCTTCAAATTATTTCAAGTTTGGTGTCTCTGCCATTCAACATCAGTTTAATCCAGGTTTAATCAACAAAAATGAAGGGAGTGATGATATTGATAATTCTTTAGTTCTGAGGCAGGAAGATTTAGATGAACGCTTGAATGAAGCTGATATTTCAAATCTTGAGTTAACAGCCTTTGTTGAGGACGAAGTGAATTTTGGGAAGTACCTCACATTTAATCTCGGTTGCCATATATCAAATGTTCAGACCAGTACCAAGTCCTACACCTCATATCAACCAAGAATTTCGTTTATGGCCAACGGAGATGATTTCTGGCTTAAAGGTGGGATTAGTCGAATGAATCAGTATTTACATCTATTGTCAAATTCTGGTCTGGGATTGCCAACTGATCTTTGGATACCTTCAACTGATAAAATAGCTCCTGAGGAATCTTGGATTTATACTTTGGGAGCCGGAGTTGATTTTCAAAAGGGATTGTTCGGAAAAATAGAAGGGTTTTATAAGACTTTTAATAATGTAGTATCGTATAGTGAAGGTGCTCTTTTACCTATTAATTCTAACAATGAATGGGATCAAAATATTCCAATCGGAAAAGGAAATGCTTTCGGCATGGAACTGTCGTTGGACAAAAAACTCGGAAAAATGTTGTGGTTTGCCAGTTATACAGTATCATTTTCGAACAGGAAGTTTGATGCCATTAATTCAGGTCAACAGTTTCCTTTTAGATACGATCGAAGACATCAAATAAAACTCACATTGATTAGAAAACTGACTGAAAATGCGGAGTTTTCTTTAAACTGGATTTATGGTACAGGAAATCCACTGACCGTTCCTTACCAATTAATAGAATTTACGGATGAAGATGGTGTAAGAAGACTCTTGCCGATCTACAATGAAAAGAATAACGAAACGTTGCCAGATTATCATCGATTTGACATTGGGTTTAATTTTTATAATGATTATAGTTTCGGTCGTCAGAAATTTACAATTGGTTTGTTTAATGCTTATAATCGAAAAAATCCATTTTATCTTGAATTAAGAAGAAATGTAGATCGACCAGAGCGATTTGAGTATGCCCAATATAGCCTTTTACCCATTTTACCTTCCTTGAGTTATAGCCTTAGTTTTTAGATTAAGTATATCATATAGTGCTTTTTTTTAATGTCAAAATAATTTTAACATATTTCCTTGGAAGAATTGTTAACTTTGTCTGTAAGGGTGTTTTTTTTTATTTTGAAACTGACAATATTAACTTAAACTAGCTTTTTTGCGCTCTTTAATTTTTATATCATTTATAGTAATATTCTCTTCATGTGTGGATGAAATTCAATTGGATTCTAGTACAGAAGAGCAAAAACTGGTATTGCATTGTGAATTAAGTGAGGGGTTAGGAGTATTTGCGAAAGTTTCTGAAAGTCTAGTAATTGGATCTCTTGAACAATTTGATAAAATAGAGGATGCTCAAGTAGCTATTTCAACACCAGATATGATAGAACCTGTGGCTTTGATTTATGATGAAAATACTGGGGATTATGTTTCATCTTTTTTTGAAATAGTTGAAGGAAAAACATACGCTGTTACTGCATCTCTTCCTGATATGGATCATGAAGATATCGAAGCTCAAGTGACTATTCCTTCCAGTGAAGAAATCAGAATTTTAGATTTGCAATCGGTAGATGTAAATTTCTATACAGTTCGTTTAGAATTTGATCTAAACAATGAAATGAATTTTTATCAGATAATTCCCAAGGCCAATGTATATAATTTCTCCGGTTCGGGTAGCAATATTTTGTATGAACATAACGACAAGTTATTAACCTTAGATCTTGTCGAAGGCGCCAACTTTGATGAAGCCATACATGAACTGGAACATAAAGACGGTTTTTTGGTCAATGAAGCTTTGTTAGAAGATAATATTCTAGATCTTACTTTTCAATTAACAGGAGGTCAATTGGAAGCTGACGAGATCATAAGATATCTTAATTTGGAAGTTCGAACAACAAGTAGTTCTTATTACAATTATCACAAAGCTGTTTCTAAGCAATTGTTTTCAGGGCAAAATCCAACAGTTTCGGAACCATCACTAAGTTATACCAATGTCCAGAATGGCTACGGTTTTTTAGGGGCTTTTAGTACGAAACAAGATTCACTTCAAATTAATTAATGCTTTAACTTTTAATTTTTCTCTTAGGGGACATATTTAAAATATGTGTCATACTACTGAAACCGATTTATTAATCTTCCCAAAAGATTGAGCAAACCGATATGGCAACTTCCGTTGAATTAATTGAACTAAAGAGATTTTCTCTCTTCAAAGCAATTCCTGATACTGAACTCTTAGAAGTTCAAAAAAAAGTAATCAAAAAATCATTCAAAAAGAACTCCTATATCTTTAAGGAGGGCGATGTTTCTGATAAGATATATTTTCTTAGAGAAGGGACAATCAAAATAGGTTCTACTTCCAATTTCGGGAAGGAAGTCATTAAATTTGTCATTCACCCTTTTGCTATTTTTGGTGAACTTAGTATGGCAGAAGAAAATTATCGAACAGATTTTGCTCTATCCATTGATAAAAACTGCATTGTGTATGAGTTATCGTCCAAAGATTTCTATGGGCTGATGCGTCAAAATCCTGAATTCTCTATTCGCTTAATCTCGCTCATGGGTAAGAAAATAAAAATATCAGAGAGGAGGTTGGAATCTATGGTCTTCCAAGATGCTAGATCTAGGATTGTTAATTTTATCAAGGAAAACGCTTCTGCTAGTGGAATGAAAGTAGGTTTAGAAATTCTGTTAAAACATAATTTTACGCAACAGGATATTGCCAATTTTACGGGAACATCACGTCAAACGGTGACGCATGTATTAAGCGATTTGAAACGAACAAACAAGATTTTTTTTAAACGAAAAAGTATGCTAATTCGAAATTTGTCTACGCTTTCATAAACCTATAATTTTATTTATATTTTTATTGTAATTGCTATTACATTTTAATTAAGAAATGTAGATTTGCACTCGCTCTGATAAACGGAGTACAGCTCAACGGAAGAGTGGCAGAGCTGGTTTAATGCACCGGTCTTGAAAACCGGCGTACGTGAAAACGTACCGGGGGTTCGAATCCCTCCTCTTCCGCTGTTTTTTCAATAGTCTTTCCCACTTTTTTTTTGCATTTTACGTATTACTATTTAATATAATATGTAACTTTGTTACAAGTTTAGCAACATTTAATGTTAAATATTATTAAATGGCGCAACTATTCCGTTTTTCGAACGTATAAAGAGTAACATATAATCACACATATCACATATCCATGAACAAATTTTTAAATAGAATTTTAAAGGTGTTTAAAACCACTTTTAATAAGTCAAAAGGACAGGAAAATCCTTCCTTCAATGACGAATACGAACATTGGTTAGGAATTTAATTATTCTTAACCAACCTTTTTGAATTCTGTGCCGTCTTTTAAGATATAAGGTGCGATCTTAGTATTGCGATTATTAACTTAAAAGCAAATTAGCCGTGAGCGGTTCATTCACAGAAGAAGAATTGATTGCAGGTTGTCTTCAAAACAAACGGAGACATCAAGAATTCCTCTATCGGAAGTTCTTTCCGAAAATGATATCTATGTGTTATCGCTATACTAGCGATCAAGATAAAGCCATGATCATTGTTAATGACGGGTTTCTTAAAGTTTTCAAAAAACTAAATACTTATCAAGGTAAGGGGTCTTTTGAAGGTTGGATTAGACGAATTGTTTTTAACGCTCTTTCCGATTACTTTAAGAAAGAAAATAGATACTTAAAATTTCTAATTCTAGAAGAAAAAGATAAACCACAACTATCGACAAATTCTGATAATCTTTATTATGAAGATCTTTTGTCAATGATAGATCAACTCCCTTATGCAAGTTCAGAGGTCTTTAAGTTGTATGCTATAGAAGGCTATTCTCATAAAGAAATAGCTCAGAAACTCAGTATTAGTGACGGTACTTCTAAATGGCATCTTTCTGAAGCAAGAAAGAAGTTGAAAGAATTAATTAACAGAAATTTATCCATTAATTATGCAGGATAATAAAATGAATATATCTAAAGAATTTACAGATCATTCTTGGGATGAAATGAAAAAAATATTGGATAGAGAGATGCCAGAAAAAAGAAATAAACGTTTCTTTTGGTTTTACTTTCTAGTTTTCTTAGTAGTGGGTGTGGCAACTATAGCTTGGTTTAAATCGAATAACAAGGAATTACCTTCCCTAAGTCAGGATATTCATGCTATCCAACAAATAGATGATCAAAACAATGGCAGTACCATATCAAGAACTGATCAGTTGAAGAACAATAATAATAGGACTCAGGAATTATCCCTTACTAATGTTAAACAAGATTTGTCAAATCAACTTGTTCCTGAATCAGTAAAAAGTACTCGTCATCCAAAAAATACACTGTTGATAAAAAATATAGAAAGTGATGTTGCTGAAAAGATACAAACATCAAACATAACTTATTCGGAACCCATTAAAAGTTCTAAAGGAAAAGAATCCATTAAAAGCTTGAATGAATCAAATAGTTCTCTGAGCCCATTAAATTCTCTAAACCTCCTTTCGGCGAAAGCCAAAGAAAATAAAATCGATAGACAAATTATTAAAAATCAACTTAATACATCCACTAAAGCGAATGAGAATTTACACATAGCGAATTTGAAATTAATGACTCCTAATTTATTCTATGATGAAAGAAGGGAAAACATAGATTTAGATGTTGAATATTTCAGTGATAAGATTATCCCTGTGGATCCGATTGTGAGGAAGAGGGATAGATTTAATTTTGGGGTATTTGCTTCATTGCATTCTGGAAATTTAAAATCTTATGGAGGTTGGGAAGCGGGGATCCATCTTAGCTATTTTCCAACAAAAAGGTTTGGGTTGCAATTCAACACCTCTTACTCATGTTATGAAAAGTATGGTTTTAATGAAACTGTAGGTGTCAAAAGTTTTGAGCCTGCCTTCGAAGATGTATGGAACGAATTGAACAGTGACTCATTATCCTTTGCTAGCGCGGATGAACTAATATACACAGTGGATCAGCTAAAATATCTCAATTTCGAACTAGAGTCCAAGATTTATCTTACCAGAAATCTGAGCCTTATATCTGGGATTTATGCATCTAAACTGTTGAGTGTTTATAACAAGGCTTATTCAAGATCGGATATGACTTCAATAAGTACTTATCCTAATTTTTCCTTACAAGGGAATAGATCACTTCAAGAAACATATGATCTGCAAAACTATGATTTCGGATTCAATGTTGGAATTTCATATGATTATAAACGAATCACCGGATATTTTAAATTTAATTCTGGGCTGCTGCCTCTTTTAAATGATTCTCCAAACGATAAAGAAAATGATTCTTACTATATCGGAGGTGGGCAATCAGCACAACGAGATGTCAATAGGTCTTTTGAACTAGGTTTGGCTTTTAGGCTGTTTTAAACATGCAGACGTTCTTTTCGAGCAAGTAAAGTCTCATTAGATTCTTCGCGATCCGGGTCAGGTACACAACAGTCTACGGGACAAACGGCCGCACACTGTGGTTCTTCATGAAAACCAACACACTCAGTGCATTTATCTGGAACGATGAAGTAAAAATCTTCTTCCACTGGATTTTGTGAATCTGACGCATCGACTTCTTTTCCGCCTTCCAAGGTATAATTGCCTTTTACTCCAGTTCCTTCAGAAATAGCCCATTCTACACCTCCTTCGTAAATTGCGTTATTTGGGCATTCTGGTTCACAAGCGCCACAATTGATGCATTCGTCTGTTATTATAATTGCCATGTTGATATTTTTTATGCCTTTCGGCGAATGGGAGCAAAGTTAGAAAATAAAGCGTTATTAATAATTGTCTTTATACCGCAAATTTCGAATCACAGATAGACTAATGTAGATAATAACAGAAATAGGAATAGCTGTTTTTACATCAATAAATAATAAAGCGATAAAAGAAAAGAAAGTTACCCATTGATATTTATTTTTAGCCATTCCTAAATTAAGTTCTTTTATTGAGAACATTTTTAAGTTACTTAACATTAATCCCATGAGTAGGATGGGGATCAAAGAGTAAAACCACGTCATTCCCATCAAATTAGAAATGAAGGAATTTTCATAGTAAACTGCAAAAAATAATCCTGCAAGAAAGAAAGCAGTTGAAGGGGTCGGCAGACCAATGAAATATTTAGATGAAGGAATCGTATTGAATTTAGCAAGTCGAAGAGCCGAACCCAATACAATCGCTAAAGCTGGTAAAAATCTTGTCCAATGATCAAAAGGAGCAATCAAAAAATACAAATAAGCAGGTGCAATCCCAAAACTCACTAGATCAGCCAAAGAATCAAGCTCTTTACCCATATCACTTTGAGCATTGAAAGCTCGGGCAGCAATTCCATCAAAAGCATCAAACATAATAGACATTAAAATACAGATCGCACCAATATATATATCATTCATGCAAATGGCAAAAAAGCCAATGCTGACATTGATAGAAGTCAAGAAAGACGGAACAAATTTTATCACTTTGTAAATATTATTAAGAGTTTCTTTTTTTGCTAATTTACATCATCTATAACAAGATAACGGAATTTTAGTTCGATCTATTTTTTTAGATTAAACTTTCTAAATCTATAATGAACGATTTAAATATCAATTGTATTTACATTTATAGAAAGCTTGATAAAATTGAATAATATAAATTTATGAAAATCAAATTATTATACTTCTTTTCGCTTCTATTTTTATTAGCAAGTTGTTCAAGGAATCCAGTTACTGGTAAAAGAGAAGTCATGCTAATGAGTGAAGGTCAAGAGAAATCACTCGGAAAGCAGTCAGATCCAGGAATAATACAGTCTTTTGGTCTATATCAAGATGATGAGATTCAGAAATTCATCAATCAAAAAGGATTAGAAATGGCAAAGATCTCTCATCGACCTGAATTGGATTATAAGTTTAGAGTTCTTGATTCTCCGGTTGTAAACGCTTTTGCCGTCCCCGGTGGTTACGTTTATTTCACACGTGGTATTCTGGCTCATTTCAATAATGAAGCGGAGTTTTCCGGTGTTTTGGGTCATGAAATAGGGCATATTACGGCAAGACATTCTGCCAAACAATATACCAAACAAATGATTAGCCAAGTCTTGTTTGTAGGAGGACTTATCTTTTCTGAAGATTTTAGAAAATTTGCCGGAGAAGCTCAACAAGGGTTGGGTTTATTGATGTTGAAGTTTGGAAGGGACCATGAATCAGAATCGGATCGATTAGGTGTTGAATATTCTTCTGAAGTAGGCTATGATGCACACGAAATGGCTAATTTTTTCAATACCTTATCTAAAATGCAGTCAGCTTCTGGACAAAGTATTCCAGATTTCTTATCTACTCATCCCAATCCAGTGGATAGAAACAGAAAAGTAGGAGAAATGGCAACTGCCACTCAAAAGAACAACCCAAATAAAAACTACAAGGTTAATAGGGATAAATATTTGAGAATGATTGATGGTCTTGTGTATGGCGAAGATCCCAAACAAGGATACGTTGAACAAAATGCCTTTTATCATCCAGAATTAAAATTTCAATTTCCAATACCTCCGAACTGGAAATGTGTTAATTCTCCGTCACAAGTACAGCTAGCACCTGCAGATGGAAAGGCAGCGGTTGTAATGATGTTATCACAAGAGAACTCGTTACAAACAGCTGCTCAAAAGTTTGTCCAGGAAAATAAATTGAATTTGATTGAATCGAATAATCAAAATATTCATGGGAATAACGCTAAAGTTATCATGTGTGATTATACTCCAGATGCACAAACTGGTGGAAAGCCTTTAAGGATCTTGACATACTTCATTCAGTATAATAATTTGATTTATCAATTTAACTGTATGTCAGAGAAATTGAATTTTAGTAAATATTTTAATTCAATGAAAACAGTTCCTTCAGGGTTTAAAAAATTAACAGATCCTTCAAAAATTAATAAACTACCGGAGAGGTTGAAAATAGTAAAAGCGCCTAAAACGGCAAGTTTAAAGCAGTTGTTGACCGACAATAAAATGTCAACTTCCCAACAAAAGACCTTAGCTCTTTTAAATGGTATGAATTTAAACGATCAAGTGAAAGCTGGTACTTTGTTCAAAATATTGGAACGTAAAAAGTAGATTTTTTTGGAAAAAATAAAAAAAGAGGAAGCAAACTTGTTTCCTCTTTTTTTGTACCCGAGGCCGGAATCGAACCGGCACGCTCGCAATGAGCACAGGATTTTAAGTCCTGCGTGTCTACCAGTTCCACCACTCGGGCAAACATTTCAATTTCATTCAGTACTGTGAAAAGGTAGAAATGGAGCGAAAGACGGGATTCGAACCCGCGACCCCGACCTTGGCAAGGTCGTGCTCTACCAGCTGAGCTACTTTCGCATAAAATAAAAAATGCCTTCTTTAAAGGCAGCGCAAATATATAATTTTCTTTATTAATCTTACAAATTAATATTCATATAAATAAAACTTGTGAATCTCAAAAAAGTATTAGTATTTTGTAGTTATATGCAATCCTAAGAAAGCGTTTTAAACTCTTCACTCGTTGAAGAATTGTACTTGTTGTAAAATACTTTCAATTTCCCAACTTCCTTTTCTTAATAGTCAATTTCAAGAGTCAATTAGTGACTTTTATCATTAAAAATTAATCACGTGAAACGATTATTATTACTTAATTTGCTTCTCATAGTTTCATATAGTGGAATGTCTCAGGATATTCACTATTCTCAATTTTTTAATTCCGCCTTAAATTTAAATCCGGGATTAACAGGTATATATAATGGTCATTATAGAATAGCTGGAAATTATAGAAACCAATGGGATAATGTCCCAGTGGACTATACCACTTTTACGGGAGAATTTGATATGAAATTCAGTTCTGCCAGTGATACGACTGGTTTTTGGAGTGGCGGTATTCAGTTAAATTATGACAGGGCTGGAGATCTTTCATTTACGTCCACAGACATTGGATTATTTGCGTCCTATTCTTTTCGCATTAAAGAAGGGAATTATTTGACACCAGGATTGAAAGTGGGTTATGATCTGAGAAGATTTGACAATTCAAAGGTTAGATCTGGTAATCAGTGGAATGGAGATGTATTCGATCCATCGATCAGTCCAGAACTCTTGACAAATGAGAATATTAGCTATTTGGATTTGGGACTAGGAGTTAATTATCGATGGCAAAAGTCATATCGAACGCATCTTGATTTAGGAGCAGGAATGTTTAATTTATTGTCTCCAGATAATAAGCATCAAGAAACTGAAGCTTATAATTCTAATTTGGCAAGAAGATTAAGTCTTTATGGTTTGGGTTCATTTAGAGTTGCCGATCGATTTGATCTCTTATTAAATGCGATGGTTCAATTGCAAAACCCTCACCAGCAAATTAGTCTAAATGGACAAGGGAAATTGTATTTGAATAAAAATGGTGATCGTGATTTAGCGCTTATCCTTGGAATTGGTACTCGCTTGGGAGACGCTTGGTATCCTATGATTGCACTTCAAATGAGAAATTTATATGTTGGCTTTAATTATGATTTCAACATTTCTGATTTTGAGGTAGCTACAGAAGGAAATGGAGGACCTGAAATAGCGGTTCGTTATATTATAACTAAAATTCCTTGGGCTCCTTTTAAACCATGTCCTATTTACTAATCCCTTTCTAGACAAAACTGTTAAAATAGAATTATGAAAAATATTATTCAGATAGCGCTTTTTATGTGTTTTTCTATTTCGATAGGCGCTCAGATATCCATTAAGAAGTTGATTCAAAAAGGTGATGAGGCCCTAAGAATGGATAATTACAGCGGGGCATTGGACTATTACGGTCAGGCTGTCGAAAAGGATCGATCGAATGTAGATTTAGTTTATCATTACGCGGAAGCGGCAAGGAAACAATATGCTTATGCACTGGCAGAAAAGGAGTACCAATATCTTATAGACGAGTTAGATGCTAATGCTTATCCCGACGCTATATTTCATTTAGCTAATATTAAAAACACTCTCGGGCAATATGAAGAAGCCATAAGATATTATGATTTATATCTCTCGGAGTATGGTGGAGATGACGCTTTGATTTCAATGAAGGCTAATAAGGCCAAGCTTTCTGCTGAATGGGCAGTTGAGCAAGCTGATTTTGATGAGACTAAATTAAAAATTACTCACTTAGATGATGCGGTAAATACTCCTTATTCTGAGCATGCTCCTTTATTGGATGGAGATGATTTGTACTTTACTTCTTTGCGTTTTGAAAAACAGAAAGATGATCATATACCTTCAAGAAAGATTTCAAAAATCCTGAAAACTAATGAGGAAGTCAGTCAAAGTGTGCTTCTCCAAAACGGAAGATTTAATTCTAATAATTTGTTCACTTCAAGTCCTACTAAAAGTGAAGATGGAAAGTTAATGATCTATAGTGTTTGCGATTACTTCAGCGGTGAAATTAGATGTGATTTATATTATTCCAAAAAAACAGATGATCGATGGGAAGAGCCTGTTCGATTACCAGGAAATATCAACGTGGCAGGGAAAACTCAGACACATCCCAATATTGGTCCTGAAGAAGATGGAAAAAGAGTGTTGTATTTTTCTTCTAATCGACCGCTCGGCAAAGGAGGTATGGATATTTGGCAAACAAGTTTTGATGATGATCTAAATTTCACTGAGCCTAAAAGAGTGGCTAAGATTAATACTGCTGATGATGATATAACTCCTTTTTATTTTGAAGCGAAAGATGAATTATATTTTAGTTCTAATGGACGAAAAGGATTTGGGGCATTTGATATTTATAAGGCTGCCAGATTAGGTAAAAATTATGAAAAGGTAAGCAATCTGGGTAAAGGAATCAATACAAGTTATATTGACATGTTTTATTCCGTAAATAAAACTGGAGAAATTGCGCACATTTCATCCAATCGTCCGGGGTCCATGTATCTGGAAGATAAATTTGAAACCTGCTGTTTTGATATTTATAGAATTGACAATAATGAATGTGTCATTGATTTGCTTGCACTAACATTTGACAATGAAACCAAAGACAACTTGAATGGCGTCACATTGGTTTTAGAAGATTTAAATAATTCGGAATCTGAAAGTGTTATTATAACGAAAGAAGAAATTAATGAATTCGAATTTGTTGTGGATTGTAATGGGAATTATAGGACTACTGCAACAAAAGAAGGATATCAACCTTCAACTATCCAAATAAATGTCAAGGAAGAAATGCCAAAAGATGGAAGTGATTTTGAAAAGAAAATTTATTTGAAGCCTGAAAGAGAAGAGCTTGTTTTGGAAGTAAGAACCCTTGAAAAGGCTACTAGAGAAGCCTTAACCGGAGCCAATGTGCAATTAATTGATGTCGAAACTAATGCTGTTGTAGACATTCAATCTAATACTTCGGGTAATGATTACTTGTTTAATGTTATACCTGGTAAAAAATATCGATTGATAGGTCGAAAAAATGGATATGATGATTACCAATTGGACTTTGATGTTCCTGAAACTGCTAAAGGAACGATTACAAAAGAGCTCTTATTAGGTCGGAAAGCGGAGATTGTTTCATTGGAAAATTTATTACCATTGAAATTGTATTATAACAATGATCACCCTGAGCCGCGAACAATGTTGGTGAAAACTAATAAATCGTATTCGACGACGTATTTCAATTATTATAACAAGAAAGAAATATTCAGAAACAAATACAGCATACAGTTTCCTTTTAGCCAACAAAAGGAGGCTTCTAGAGAAGTCGCAGATTTCTTTGAAAACGAGGTTAAAGATGGTTTTAATAAGCTTACCGTCTTTCTAGAAACTCTAAATAGAACTTTGGCCTCTGGAAAAAAAGTAAATATTTACTTGAGAGGATACGCTAGTCCATTATCTAGATCGGATTATAATGAGGCCTTAGGAAAAAGAAGAGTTGATTGTATTCGAAATGAGTTTAAAAAATATCAATCTGGTGTTCTATTGAAATACATGGACTCTGGTACTCTGATTATAACAGAACGATCCTTTGGAGAAAACACTTCACCAACTGGAATAAGTGACGATCCAAGTTCACCAGGAAAGTCAATATACAGCCCCAATGCATCAAGGGAAAGGAGAATAGAAATTGATGAAATAGTTGAGGTTATTAAGTAAAAATATAATTCTAAAAGAATGAAAAATATAGTTCACAATAGAATGCCCAAAAAGAGTTTTAGGAGTCTATTATTTCTCATATTCAGTCTTGTCTTCATGACTCAAGATTTATCAGCAACCCATGTTGTTGGTGGTAACCTGTATTACCGATGTATTGGAGATAATCTTTTTGAAATTACACTTGAGTTTAGGAGGGATTGTTTTAATGGATCTCCTGCGGCTGATTTTGATGATCCTGCATCGATAGGTATTTTCGACCCAGTAACTGGAGAGCAATTGTTGAGCTTTGGAGAAAATGGCGAACTCTTACCGCGTTTTAGTACGGAGGATACCTTAAATGAAATTTTAACTTCTGAATGCCAAATTATTGGAGAAGATGTTTGTGTTCACTCAACCATCTATAGAGATACAGTCCAGTTAAGCTACAGACAAAATGGTTTTTTGTTTGCTTATCAGAGATGTTGTAGAAATATTACGCTTCTGAATATTGTAGATCCATTGGATTCTGGAACGACATACTATACCGTTATTGAAGCTGATGCTCTCACAAGTTGTAATTCTCAAGCAACTTTTAACGAATGGGCAACAATTTATTTATGTGCTAATGAAGAAATTGTATTTGATCATTCTGGGACAGATCTTGATGGTGATTCTCTTGCTTACAAACTATGTGTTCCTAGTTTGGGAGCTTCCGATAATATTCCCATCCCTACACCTCCTGATGCACCCCCATATGAGGATGTTGTATGGAGTCCAGGCTATGACTTGAACAATCTAATGGGCGGTGTGCCATTTCAAATAGATCCTGTTACTGGAGCATTATCTGGTGTGCCAAATACAATCGGTCAATTCCTAATTGGTGTTTGTATCGAAGAATGGAGAGATGGAGAATTAATAGCTACAACTAGAAGAGATTTTGAATACAACGTAAGAGAATGTTTAGAAAGACCTGATCCGGATTTTTCGGTTGAGCCGAATCCAAATTGTGAATCTCTGGAACAGAATTTTATAAACTTGACGGCTTCGGGAGAAATTACATGGTTTTTTGAATATCCCGATTTGAGTAATCCGATTTTCGAGGAAAATCCGAGCTATATATTCCCTGGACCAGGCTTGTATACAGTTGCTCTTGCAGCAGTTGATGGAGAATGTCGTGATACGGCATTCGTTGAAGTAGGAGTGGGCTTACCAGATGATACTACCGTTGATTTTGATTTGATGGGAAATAATTGTACAGATCAACAAGTGGATATTCAATTTAATGACTTGTCCACCTCACTTCAAGAAATTGTAGCTTGGAATTGGACTATAGATCACGATCAAACAACGACAGTGTTCATGGAGCAAAATCCCCTAATGACTTTTAATAATGATCAACAAATAACAGTCAATCTGGAAGTTACCACCATAAGTGGCTGTACTCACAGTATTTCGGAACAAATTGATCTTAATAGTATTGACTTGAATCTATTACCGAATCCTGCCATGATTTGTCTTGGAAACAGTACACCATTGGTAATCAGTGTGAGTGAAGGAGTAAACCTGGAGTGGTCCCCAACAGATTTTTTGGATTTAACTGATCCACTAAATCCTATTGCAAGCCCAGAACAAACAACAACTTACCAAGTGACAGCTTCAAACGGTCTATGTACAATCATGGATGAAGTGACAGTAGAAGTAAGTTCCGAACAAGATATATTTTTTGTAGGTGACACTTCCATTTGTAATGGATTAGCCACCATCGAAGCCATGGCTAATGTAGGAGCAAGCTTTGAATGGTTTAGTGATGCTGCTTTAACCATGAGTTTAGGTACCGATAATCCCCTTACATATACCTTGAACGAATCAATTACAACACTCTATGTTTCTTTAATAAATGATGTGTGTGACGGTACAAATTCTATTACTTTATACGATCATTCCTTGGACACCAACTTATCTGTTCAAAATGGTGGAAATAGCTGTGATGGAGATGAGATCACAGTGACTTTGGAAAATAATAATCCTGGTCAATCACTTACTATACTATGGTCCGAAGATGGACTAGTTTCAGGGCAAGGCACGGATAACGCGACTTATTCTTTTAGTGATGCTGGAGATTATGAAGTATCTTATAGTGTTGAAAATGAGTTCGGATGTACGGATAATGGTTCGACTACTATAACTGTAAATGAATACCCTTTGTTAAATTTGACCTCACCTCAAGTATTGTGTGAGGGAGGAAGTGTAGAATTAAATCCAGGAGCAAATGAAAATTGGAACTATTCCTGGACTCCTACAGATCCTAACATAATTAGTGACCCAAACATTGGAAACCCTTCTGTATTCAATATTACTGAAAGCACAACTTTTACTGTCGTTGTCTCTAACAATGAGGATGGCTTATGTTCTGTTTCTGATGAAGTGGTTGTGATGCCGGCGGAGCCCATTAATCTTAATTTGGATGATGAATATATCTATTGTCAAGGTGATACCGCTATTATTACAGCCGATGCTGATGTAGAGGTAACTTATGTTTGGACCAACTCCAATAACGAAGTGGTGTACGAAGGAAATCCACTTGTAGTGATAGATTTGCCTCCAGGGATATATACCGTAACTGCTGAAGATGAATTTGGATGTACTCAAGATGCTCAAATTGATGTCTCTTATTCTCCAGATCTTAATTTGGAGATTTCAGTAGAGGATATGTTTTATTGTGAAGGAAGCGATGTCGAATTGACCGCTTCGACATCAACGAATTCTTCTATCATTTGGTTTGATGAAAATGGCGTTGAAATAGGGCAGGGAAATGAAATAATTGTAACGCCAGAAGGAGATGTTAGTTATACCGTTACAGCAATTGATGATATTGGCTGTATGGATACCAATTCGATTTCATTATCACCTTATATTCAAAATTTGACTATTGATTCTCCAACGGTTTTATGTCTTAATGAGGAGGGAGTTGCTACAGTATCTTTAAGTGATAACAATATGAATGTGACCTATCTTTGGGAGCCACAAGGACCAATAGTCAATGGGCAAGGGACGAATGAAATATCATTTGTACTTTCTGAAACAACAACATTTATCGTTACTGTCATGAACGATGCCGACTGTGTTTGGACGGAGTCCTTTACAACTAATTTGAGTGTGTTTAATGATCCAGTTGTCGCCACAGCAACACCATCTACAGTAAATCTTGGGGAAGAGGTTCAATTAGAGACTGTTCAAGATGATTCTTATTCATATGAGTGGAGTCCTTCAGAAACTCTTGATTTTGACGATATATACAATCCGATTGCAACTCCTGTTGATGAAAATACTACCTATTCTGTTATTGTCACCAACGCCGATGGTTGTACCGAATCAGCTAGTGTAGCTGTGGCTGTTGTATTACCGGTATGTGATGAAAATGATGTTTTCGTTCCTAACATGTTCACTCCAAATGGTGATGGCTTAAATGATACTTGGAGGATTGAGAGTAATTTTATAGATGAAATGGAACTTATCGTTTACAGTCGTTGGGGAGAAGAAGTATTTAAATCGAACTCTCAGAATGTTGAGTGGGACGGTACTTTTGAAAATGAACAACTAGAGCCTGATGTTTATGGATATTGGTTAAATGTAGTGTGTATAAACGGTTTTGAATATGTTACACAAGGAAATGTGACCATTCTCAAATAAAATCCATTTAAATTAAAAATTATATGAGCTTGAACTTTAATTAGTTCAAGCTCATTTTTATTATGATTCGATTAAGCTTAATTTTGTCAAAAAAATAGTATGAGTAAGTACGGAAGGGTATTAGTTGCTATGAGCGGCGGTATTGATAGTACAGTAACCGCTATGATGTTGCATGAAGAGGGGTATGAGGTAGTTGGAATCACCATGAAAACATGGGATTATGCTTCTTCTGGCAGTAGTAAAAAGGAAACTGGGTGTTGTAGCCTAGATTCTATCAATGATGCCAGACAAGTGGCGGTGGATATGGGTTTTCATCACTTTATAATTGATATTAGGGATGAATTTGGAGATTATGTGATCGATAATTTTGTGGATGAATATATTGCTGGTCGAACACCAAATCCATGTGTTTTATGTAATACACACATCAAATGGAGTGCGTTGTTAAAAAGAGCGGATGCCATGGATTGTGAATTCATAGCCACGGGACATTATGCTTTAGTCAAACAAGAAAAGGAACGGTTTTTTGTAAGTAAATCTAAGGATGAATTAAAAGATCAATCCTATGTCTTATGGGGATTAAGTCAGGAATGTTTGAAGCGTTCTCGTTTCCCTTTAGGACCATTTAATAAAACTGAAGTGAGGAAAATGGCGCTCGATTTTGGTTATTCAGAACTTTCAAAAAAATCTGAGAGTTATGAAATATGTTTTGTGCCAGACAATGATTATCGAGGGTTTTTAAAAAGACGACTTCCCGATTTGGAAGGAAAAGTAAAAGGTGGCTCATTTGTTAATGAACAGGGTGAATTGATAGGGACACATGATGGTTATCCCTTTTATACCATCGGTCAACGTAAATTGGGTCAAGGTTTTGGCAAACCAATGTATGTCACAGAAATAAAACCAGAATCGAATACAGTCGTATTAGGTGAAGTCAAAGATTTGATGAGAAATGGAATGATGGTCAAGCAGATCAATTCAATGAAATATGATAGAATTCCAGATAATATGGAAGTGGTTTCTCAAGTTAGATATAACGATAGAGGAACATTGTCGAGAGTCAGAAATGTGAATGATCTTTTAGAGGTTGAGTTTTTTGCCAATGTTAGAGGTGTTGCTCCTGGTCAATCTGCTGTGTTTTACGAGGGAGATGATGTTATCGGAGGTGGAATAATTCAATCTTCTTTGAGATAATATTTTATCAACATATTAAGTTTTATTTTAATTCGTATATTGAGTACAATCAATTAACTATGTATAAAAATTATATTTTCCTCTTACTCTTGTCAATTATTCTATTTTCATGTGAAGAAGCGATAGAGAAAAGAACAGATGATGATTTAGGCTATGATTTTTATCCTATTTCGCTTGGGAGCGAATGGATATATTCTTCGGATTCTATTCTTTACAACAAACAGACCTCCTCTATCGATACTTTTTACGGCTTTATCAAAGAAAGTGTAGTTGATACTTTTACCAATGAGCAGGAGGAAAAAGTTTTTGTAATAGAGCGATATTTTAAAAGAAATTGGGACGATCTATGGGAGATTTCTGACGTATGGTCTACAACAGTATCAGATACTCAGGTTAAAGAAACTGAGGAGAATTTGACTTTCGTGAAATTAGTTTTTCCGCCTGATTTGGGACAATCATGGGAAGGCAATGCTTTTATAGATATGAATACGGAGGTTGTAGTAGGTGGCGAAACCTTGGTGCCCTATAAGTACTGGGATTATAGAGTTTCTGAAATTGGTGCAACGCTCAATTTTGGTTCTCAAACTTACAATGATGTTTTGACAGTCACGCAAGCAACTGATTCCAGTGAAATAGAATTAAGGTATGCTCTGGAAAAATATGCCAAAAACATTGGAATGGTTTATCAAGAACTAAAAATATTGGAAAACCAAGACCCTAATACGCAAGGATTAACGTGGGAGGAAAAGGCAGAAAAAGGTTATATTCTTAAAATGAGATTGTTGGAATATAAATAATGTTAGGTCCTTTTTCTATTATTGGTAGAACCAAAAAACCACATGGAAATGAGGGTTTTCTTAAAATTCAACTATTTGAAGACCATTTTGAGGATTTAATTGCCGAAGGAGTATATGTGTTTATCTTACAAATGGGATGTCACATTCCATATCAGATTGTAAAGAGTGAAAATCTTATTAATTTTCGCATCAAATTTAATGGTATTAACTCACCGGAAGAATTGATTGATTTAAGTTCTAAGGATCTCTTTCTTCTTTCCTCAGATTTAAATATCCCTAATTCAAAATTACAAGATCAAAATCAGTATGAAGAATTTCAAGGATATTCGTGTAAAGTGATCAATAGTCCTGATTTTGAAGGCATTATAAATCGTATTGAAGTATTTCCTCATCAAATTATGGCTATTGTAGAGAGTAATAATAAAGAAATCTATATTCCATTGAATAAATCCTTTATAAAATCAATAAATCCAGAAAAAAAGATCATTTTTTTTGAACTACCCCAAGGTTTGTTGAGTTTAAATGATTGAAATTGAGATGATTATCTAAATGAATATCCCAAAAATCAATTTCTCAATTTTTATCTCATATATAAATATTGTTTTAACTTGCAGCATTAACCCCGTTGGAAATAAAACTAAGAAACATTACTATTAATTGTAAAAACTTGACATTTCATAAATAAAATTTAAGAATTTATGAGTGTTGAGCCGTTTTTACGTGTCATTTAGTAGTATGAAACTAATGTTTATTTAAGCTTTTGGTGAAACGGATATTAATAATATTGACCTTGTTACTGTGCTTTGGGTGGTTGAAAGCTCAAAAATATGAAGTTCGATCTTCAGTCGGAGTGACATACTATCAAGGAGACCTTTCTCCTCTTCCCGTTCGTTTTAGTTTTTCTAAAGGACATCCAGCGATTGGAATGTCTTTTGGGATTGAGACAAACAAATTTTTCTCAATACACACAAAATTTTTAAAAGGTACCCTCTCAGGTACTGATAGCGAGGCATCTGGTCAGGGAAGAAGGCGTAGAAACCTTCACTTTGAAACTTATCTCTACGAAGTAGGAATTATATCTGAGTTTTATTTTAATGCATTCATTAAACCTTTAGACAAGTATGGAATTCAATTGTATTATACAACTGGTATAAATGTTTTTCATTTTAATCCGAAAGCAAGATATAATGGAGAATGGGTGGCACTCCAGCCTTTAGGAACGGAAGGTCAGGGAGACAATAGCCTTCCTGGTAATAAACAAAAGTATTCCCTAACACAAGTAAATTTACCATTTGGACTTGGAGTAAAATTCAACCTCTCGAACAGTTTAATTATGGGTTTTGAGGTTGTACCTAGGATGACTTTTACGGATTATCTTGACGATGTGAGTGGTGAATATGTTAATTACGAGCAATTAAAGTCGTCTAATGGAGCTTTAAGTGCTGCACTCGCGAATCGAACTGGGGAGTATCTTGAATCAGAACCTATTCAAGTTGCAACGGGTACTCAGCGGGGAGATCCTAACGATAATGATTGGTATTTGTACACGGGGATGTATTTCGGTTACAAAGTTGGAGTTCCGTCTCCAGCAGTGATTCAAAAAGCAGCCTTGAAAGATAAACCAGACTTATAAATTAATTAAATCAGCATTCCTGCAATTGAAGCTGTTATCCACGAAGCAATTGCTCCTCCTATCATTGCTTTCATTGCGAGCTTTGAAATATCCCTCTTCCGATTTGGGGCCATTGCACCGATACCTCCCATTTGAATCCCAATGGAAGCAAAATTCGCGAAACCACATAAGGCGTAACTTGCAATAATTGCAGTTCGGTCTGAAAGTGCTCCTTGACTGGTTAAGTCACCAAGGTTTATGTAAGCTACCAATTCAGTCAACACAATTTTTTCACCCAACAGTCTCCCCAAGACACCGGCTTCATCCCATGGTGCTCCCATAACAAAAGCCAATGGTTTAAAGATTAAACCAAACATTTCTTCTAATTTATAAAATCCAACATAGCCCAAAGCGTAATTAACCATCGCGACCATCGCAACTATCGCAATTAACATTGCGCCAATATTTGCCGCTAATTTTAAACCGTCAACTGCTCCATCTCCTAATGCCTCCATCAAATTATCCGCATTCTTTTCAAAAGTCACATCAAGTTTTCCTTTAGTTTCCGAGACTTCAACTTCAGGATATAAGATTTTAGCAACCACAATAGCCGCTGGAGCACTCATGATTGATGCTGCCATTAAATGTCCAGCTATTCCTGGTACATTCCCAAGGATGCCAACGTACATCGCCATTACACCTCCTGCGATAGTTGCAAAACCACCTACCATAACAGTCATCAATTCTGATCTAGTCATTCCCTTTACAAACGGTTTAACAAGTAGAGGGGCTTCGGTTTGTCCAACGAAAATACTCCCTACAACACTAAGTGTTTCAGATCCACTGGTCCCCATGGTCCTTTGGACTACCCATGCAATTCCTTTCACAATTCTTTGTAAAACTCCTAAATGATACAATACAGCTACGAGAGATGAAAAGAAAATAACCGTAGGCAAAACACGGACAGCAAAATTAACCAAAGGATCATCTACTTTCCCAGATACAAAAGAAGCGAAAAGAAAATCTCCTCCAATGTCAGAAAAAGACAAAAGTTTATTGACAACTCGATCAACAAAATTGAAAAAAGGCAATCCTATCGGCGTCTTAAGAATGAAAAAAGCAAAAAATAATTGTAAACCTAAGCCCCAGCCAATAATTCTATAATTTATTGCCTTTCGATTATTACTCATTAAAAAGGCTATTCCCAACAGGGCTATTACCCCAACAATACCTATGTATCTTTCCATATTCGCTGAATCAGTTAGTTCGTTTTGCATGAGTAAAATAGGAAAACTTTTATAATTAATAAGTCCATTCTTTTATCTTGCGAGCAAATACTTCAAATAAATTGATTATTATGATTGTTGGCATTTCTGGTGGTAGTGGATCGGGTAAAACCAGTTTTATCAAGGCATTAAAAGATTTATTTGAAGTAGATCAAATTTGTATTCTTTCTCAAGATGACTATTATTTTCCGAGAGATCATCAAGTCATTGATGATAAAGGAATTTCAAATTTTGATTTACCTTCCTCAATTGATCAAAATGCTTTTGTGCGAGATATCCAATTGTTAAAAGAAGGACATTCGATTACACGTAAGGAGTACGTATTTAACAACAATTTAGCTACTCCGAGACAACTCGTTTTTCATCCTGCCCCAATTATTATAGTAGAAGGTCTATTTATTTTTTCTAATGAGGAACTAATGAAACTGCTGGATTTAAAAGTATTTGTCGAAGCTAGGGATAATGTCAAAGTGATTAGACGAATAAAGCGTGACCGCATTGAAAGAAATTATCCTCTTGATGACGTGCTGTATAGATATCAATATCATGTAATGCCCACTTTCGAGAAATATATTAAGCCTTTTATTCAAGAAGTGGATATTATAATAAACAATAATAAATCCTTTGATGTCGGTATGAAAGTCTTAAGTGCCTACTTTCGTGAATATTTGAGATCTAAAACTTGAGGATCACCTGAGCCTTCAATTCAGTCCTTTCGGGACCGTTGATTAACTCGTTACCGCTTCCTATTGAATCTTGGTTGTCCAAAATAGTTTTGGCATATCTAAATTCTGCGGTGATATTCCTACTTATATCATAGCGCATATTGATATAATATCTCTTACCTCGATAGTAATAGAAGGGAATGAAAAATTCATAAATCAAATCGTTCTCATAAGTGTAAATTCGATTATCGTAAGTATCTGCATCAAATAATGCATACCGTGCTGTAAATGAAATAGGACTACCTATGGGTTTATAAATCAGATCTTGATAGATTAAAAATCCCTTAGATATTGTATTACTTCCCTTTCGATCAAACCAAGAAAATTCAGCACGATTTCTTAACTCAAAACTTTTGGTAATTTTTTGACTTAAGTGAAACCTTAAGCGATGTAAGGTGATTTGTCCAATTTTATCAATTGGGTTATCAAATTCACTTGGTTCATTGATATATTTTTGTTCAAACTTGTATTGAGTATAAAAATTGTACTTCCTCTTTTTATAATAATCAATTCGCAGAAGATATTCTTTACCTGTACTAGGCGCATCTCTTCTAAATCTTAGCCATGAGTGTTTCCAGAAATCGACATATGCACTTAGTGTTATGTTTTTTAGAGGTCTAATAACAAAACCAGTGTAAATACCACTTTCATTATTGGTAGATGCCGTTTCCCCAAAAGCATTACTATTAAAAACTTGATAATCTCTGTCGTACGATCGGTACAAAATAGATAAATCGACTTTTCGATCCAATCCAATCAACAAACCGTGAAGGTTTGCCATACCACCATTGTCAGACATCGCTGATTCACCAAAGAAATTCAAATTTTGATAGCGATAACTATAGTCTAAACTTAAATTAAGAATGTCATTCCCCGAAAATTGAAATTGATTATAAAGTTGAACATTACGATCGAATGTCCGATTAAATCGCTCGTATAAGGCATTAGCGGCTATTTTTAAGTTTCGTGTATTAAATTGAACCTTGCCACCCATAGAATTCAATTTGATACTATTTTTATCAGCAATTTCGCTTTGTGTACGATGATATCCTGAGGTAATAATCGAACTGAATCGTTCGAAATCGTTTTCAGAATCGGTACTATCGATAAAGGTATTTCCATCTACATTTTTAGAGGAGTAAACTAGGGTAGTACTGATGTTATCATTTAGATTTAAGGTCATTCCTATTCCTCTGAAATAATTTATTTCATTGATGGAATTGTAAGATTTAATTGCCCTGCCTCCTTTTTTAATATTCATCACAAAGGCACTTTTACTCGATCCAAAGTCATTATGTAGAATCAAGCCTTGACCCAAACTTACAGTAAAATCACCCAGGACAACATCTTCTAAGTATCGATTATATTCTCTTAGATGAATGTGTCCAGTGTAAAAATCAAATCCATTTTTATTACTGTCTTTAAAAAAGGATTCTCCAGAGTCTTTTTCTGCCGTAAAACCGATTCTTAGTTTGTTTTCATAAGCATACCTATATCGTACAAACAGTCGGTTGGGATCACCTTCATATGGGCTAGGGGTAAATACATCGGGTTGGAGATATCCTTTTTGATCTTCTAGAACTCTTCTCCATTTAGTAAAAAGTACCGATTTGCCCCCTGTTAACATTTTAGCTATACCAAGCTGATAGTCTTGGTCATTTTCATTAACGGTTACAAATGGCGCAATTGCTTTGATGGTTTTCAGGTCAAAAGAAGGAATGGCTTGTAATTCTTTTAAACTAATCAAGTCTCCGAGATCAGTAAGGTATTGCATCAATTCCAAGATTTGGATATCTGTGAGTATCATTAATTGTCTGAGATCTTCTTCTTCGGCATTGTTGAGGTTGATCGGATTGTTACTTAAAATTTCAAGTTCTTCATACAAGGTGCTATAATCAAAATCTTGATCATCATCTAAGTTTTCTATAAACCCTTGAATTAAGTCTTCTTGAATAGAAACAGAATCAATCTGACCTTTCAATGAAGCCAATAGAAATAAAAATAAACCAAATACACTGAGTACTTTTTTGGCTTTCGCCGAAAGGCAAAAAAAAGAAGAAGGACAGGGGGAATCAGTTATCTCTTTCACGTCAACAAAATACAACATTGACTGGAATTCGTATCCTTTCACATGTAACATCTTTATATTTATTCCGTTATTATTGAGAACCACTTTTTTATATAGCCTATACTTATGCTGAAAAACTTATCACTTAAATTTAGTACTGTTCTTTTCTTTTTATTCATTGTTAGTCAATTGACTCAAGCGCAAATTTATGGAACTGTTAGAGATAATCTTGGAGAGGTATTAGCATATGCCAGTGTATATAAAGCAGGCTCTACTGTAGGCACTACTACTAATAATGAGGGCAATTATACCCTGCAAATCCCCAAAGGTAAATCGATAATACAATTTCAATACGTCGGCTACAAGACCATCAAAAAAGAGATTGATTATGCTGGTGATCCGATAGAACTAAACATTACCTTGAGTCCAGAAGCAGTTTCGATTGAAAGTATTGTCATTGCGGCTGACGCCGAAGATCCGGCCTATGCCATCATGAGAAAGGCAATAAGAAAAAGAGAATACCATAAAGAAGGAATTAAGAAGTATGAATCAGATCTCTACATAAAAGGATCGATTAAAGTGCTTGATGCTCCCGAAAAATTTATGGGACAAGAAATCGGAGATATGGAAGGAATCCTTGATTCCACCAAACAAGGTTTTATTTATTTGTCCGAGTCAAGCTCGAAGTTCTACTGGATGGCTCCCAATAAGACTAAAGAGATCATGTCCGCATCCAAAATAAGTGGGGACGATAACGGTTTCAGTTTTAATAGTTATACCGCCTCAGATTTTCAATTCTATGATGAATATATTCAGTTTTCAAGGTCGATCATTGGGCCATTGGCTGATGTCAGTTTAAGGAATTATAAGTTTAGATTGGAAGGTTCTTTCTTCGATCAAGAAGGAAGGATGATCAACAAAATTAAGGTCATCCCTAAGTCTTCTAGTCGTCCTCTTTTTTTTGGTCACATCTATATCGTAGAGGATACCTGGAATATTTATGAAGTGGACTTGTCCTTAACTGGTAAAGCGATGAAAGTGCAAACTTTTGACACCATACGTATTAAACAAATTTTTATTCCATTAAATAAGAGTAAAGACACAAAATGGGTCCTATTTAATCAAATAATTGATTTTTCGGCAGGTATTTTTTCTTTCAAATTTGGTGGTACTTTCTCATATGTTTTTTCCAATCATGATATTAATCCTTCATGGGGTAGTGAGCGTTTTGATAATGAATTATTCAAAATTGAAAAAGATGCTCCAGAAAAAGATTCTAGCTATTGGGCTACAACTCGACCCATACCCTTGACAGATGATGAAGCACTGGATTATGTAAAAAAAGATAGCCTACAGATCTTATGGAAATCTGAAGAATATCTAGACTCAATAGATCGAGTGGCTAATAAATTTACCTTCACTGATTTACTGTTTGGGTATAGCCTTAGAAATTCGTTTAAACATCGATATTTTACAATTAATTCTCCTTTAGGGACCTTTCTTTACAATAAAGTACAAGGAGCACAACTTGGTCTCGATCTAAAATTTACACAATGGAACAAAAAAGAAACGAGTTATTTCCGAGTCGAGCCCAATCTTAATTATTCGTTCAGCGAAAAACGTCTAAGGCCTTTTATGAAGCTATCGTATCGATCCGATGATAATGACCGTAAAAGATTTCAGCTGGCTATTGGTAGAAAAGTGGATCAGTTTAACGAAAAGAATCCAATCAACTATTTAGTGAATACTTGGAATTCTCTTTTCGTTAAAAATGATAGATTGAAAATCTTTGAGCAAGACGTTTTTGATATTAATTATCGCGAAGAATTGTTGAATGGTTTTAATGTCATTGCTACTCTAGGCGCTCGGAAAAGAAGACCTCTGACCAACACAACGGATTTTAGTTTTTTTAAAAAAGATCGAGCTTTTGAATCCAATCTGCCCAGAGAGGATTTGGTGAATGACTTTTTTCAAGAACACCAAACAAACTTTTTTGAACTACAGTTTTATTGGAAACCAATTCAGAAGTATATGACCGTGGGAGAACGGAAAATTTCTCTTGGTTCAAAATATCCAAAATTTGGACTGAATTTAAAAAAGGGATTTCGAGGAGCAGGATCGACGATAGCATATAACAAATTGAGATTCAGTTTGGAGGATCAGTATTTGAATGTGAATCAGTTGGGTTATCTTAAATACAGCATTGAGTATGGTACTTTTCTTGGAAACACGGATGATATTGAATTCATCGATTTGTTTCATTTCTCAGGGAATGAATTTAGCCTTGCCAATACTGATGGCAACCTAAAGAAATTCAGACTGCCAAGAAATTATGAATTTAGTAGTGCCGAAAATTATTCAACCATATTTAGCGAATGGCATGCCGAAGGATTTGTTCTAGATCGTCTGCCAGTAATAAGAAATTTAGGCTTAAAATCAGTATTCGGATTTAATGGCTTATATAGAAGGGATACTAATTATTTTGAGTTGCTTTACGGAGTTGACAATGTTGGAATTGGTGTTCTTCGTCTGTTTCGATTGGATTTCATTTGGGGCTTCAAAGAAAGCAAATACTACGATTTTGGAATTCAACTCGGTGCCAAAATGACGATAGGGGGGTGATGATTTAATCCTGTGAAGGAGATCTTGAAATATACATGATCACAATACCCATAATTAGGATGAACAGTTTGATCAAAAATCCAACGATCCTTGGAAGGTCTTCCAAAAAAGAAAGAAAAGATAAGTTTAATCCAACCAAGCTTAGTACCAGTGCCAATGTTCCAATTAATAACAAAATAAATCCTATAAGAGTGATGTATCCTTTTTGCATGAATTAAAGACAAGGTTAATTATTAAAGCAAATTCTCTATATGGTAAAATTAATCAAAGAAATAGTAATTGAATGTATATCTTGCTTCTTGAATTAAACAATAACCTTTGGATCAAGTAAAAATTATAGAATGCCCGCGGGATGCGATGCAAGGTTTGAAGGAGTTTATTCCTACTGCTACTAAAATCAAGTATTTAAATCAATTATTAAAAGTTGGATATGATACCTTAGATTTTGGCAGTTTTGTTTCGCCAAAGGCAATTCCGCAAATGCGAGATACAGCTGAGGTGCTGCAATCACTCGAATTAGAAAATATATCTACTAAATTATCGGCTATTGTAGGGAATTTACGAGGTGCCACTGATGCTTGTGCTTTTGAAGAAATTCACTATTTGGGATATCCATTTTCTATTTCGGAAACGTTTCAAGTTAGAAATACAAATGCCACCTTAGAAGAATCATTAAAAAGAGTCGAAGAAATTCAAGAGATGTGCATGAAGCATAATAAAGAACTCTTGCTTTACATTTCTATGGCTTTCGGTAATCCTTATGGTGATCCCTGGAATATCGAAATTTGTCAATCTTGGATTAAAAGACTCTCTGCGCTTGGAATTTCAACGATGGCTCTTTCGGATACAATTGGAGTAGGAACTCCAGACAGTATTTCTTACCTTTTTGGCAATTTGATTCCTGCTTATCCAGAAATTGAATTTGGAGCCCACCTTCATACGCTCCCTTATAACTGGCGTGAAAAAGTCAATGCTGCATATTCTAAAGGCTGTCTACGATTTGATAGTGCCATAAGAGGCTTTGGCGGTTGCCCGATGGCAAAGGACGACTTAACAGGAAATATGCCGACAGAGAATCTACTGATGTATTTTGACGAAAGGGAAGTCAATTTAGGTCTTGATCGGATCGAATTTAATCGTTCAGTAAGTTTGGCCTTAGATGTATTCCCGACAGATCACTAAGTTATTTCTGCAGATTTAAAGTAGATAAACTATTTTTATTTCTCAAAGGTTTTAGAAGTGTTGAGTTTACGAAAAGATAAATACAAGCAATTATTTTTAGTGTACTATAACCCCTTGTGCAATTTTGCCTTTAAAATTGTTCAAGACAAGGAAGTAGCAAAAGATATCGTCAACGATGTGTTTTTGAGTTATTGGAATAAATTAAATTCCAAAACAGAATTTAACAATGCCAAATCTTATCTCTTTACCAGTACCAAGAATAAGTGCCTAGAAAGCTTGAGAAGAAAGAAGATTGAATCTAAGTATGCGGAATGGGCCAAAAAAAACCTTTCTACTTCAACCCAAATTGATAATGAAGCGACTAAATATATGCGAAAAGAGCAATTGTATGCTTCAATACGACAATTACCCCCTAAATGCAGAGAAGTCTTTATGATGAGCAAACAAAATGGTTTAACTTACGTCGAAATTGCGGAAGAATTGGATATTTCGATTAAAACAGTAGAAAATCATATGGGACGGGCAATGAGAATTTTAAGAGAATTAATGAATCCAAAAAACACATAAGAAGAGAATGGAGATTAATAATTTGATCGCTAATTTTTTAACAGGTAAGGCCTCTCAAGATGAGTTGGAATCCTTGAATCAATGGAAGAAAGAATCCGCTGATAATCTAAAGGCCTTGGAAGAAATGAAGTCCAATTGGTCAGCGCTTGACAATATAAATGAGTATGAGGATTATAATCCCGCGACTGCTTGGGAAAAATTGGAATCTAACTTAGATGATTCTTCTTCCACTAGAAGGGTTACGAGATATTTAAGACCATTGGGAATAGCCGCATCGATTGTTTTGATAGTCTCTTGTTTGTGGTATTTTTCTAATACTGAAGATACCTCTTTTCCTAGTTCTTACGCTACCGAAAATATTCAAGAAACGATAAATACTCTTGATGGAAGTGAAGTTAAACTGGCTGAGTTTAGTTCGTTGGAAATAAACCAAAATTTTGAGAATCAAAGATCTTTAGAGCTCGAAGGAAAGGCATTCTTTAAAGTAGCTCACGATAAGGAAAAACCATTTCAAGTCAATACATCCCATGGATCTGTGACGGTGCTGGGGACTGAGTTTAGTGTTATTTCTACCGAAGAAGTTTTTGAGGTGTATGTTCAATCTGGTTCGGTAGCAGTTGACTTTAATAACAGAAAAATTATTCTTAAAAAAGGTGAAGCCTGTCAACTCTATAACGGTGATTTGGCCAAGTTTGAACAAAACGATAAAAATTATTTGAGCTGGAATGTCAAGAAATTAGTATTTCAAGATGCCAGCATAAGTGAAATTCGGGTTGCCTTAGAACGGCATTATGGAATCGTTATAGATTTAGACAATAATGTTCTGACCAACCATTGTAGAATAAATAGTGTCTATACTAATGAAAGTCTGGAAAATGTCTTAGCCGAGATGAAAAAAGTTTTTAATTTAGAATATACCTCAAAAGACAACAGATATAAATTTAGCGATATCAAATGCTAAAGGATGCTAAAATACCTACGGTTTATAATCCCTCTTTTATTTTGCCTTTCGGCGAATGTAAGTTTGAGTGGTCAAGAAACTGTATTGAGTTTACCTAATTTAAAAAAGTATTCTAGCTCTACGGTTAAAGAAGCATTACAGAATCTTGCTGCAGATTTCAAAGTTGTTTTTAGTTATAGTTCCAATTATATTGATGTCGATCGCACGATCTATTTCACCGGAAAGGAAAGAACATTAGAACAACTTTTAGAAAGGGTTTTGGATGGCCAATCTGTAAATGTTCAAGAAGGTAAGCAAAGAAGAATTCTTTTAATTCCTTTGGAAGAACCAGAATGGTACACGCTCAAAGGCTATGTTGTTGATAAACAGAGTGGAGAACCATTGATTGGAGCAATTCTACGAGATGCCAATACTCAAAATGGGATTTTCACCAATGAACAGGGATATTTTTCCTTGAAATTAGAACCAGGAGAGACTATTATAAACGTTTCTTATCTGGGATATCTCAGCACACGATCTGTCGTCAATATCAGTAAAGATCATTTTAGAAACTTCGAACTCACGTTTAATAATGAATTAAATCCCATAGTAATTCATGGTTTAGTACCTAATAATCCTAACACTGGAGGAAGTCCCATCCCCATTAAATTTACAGACCATAAACCAACCTTATTTGGTAAAAAAGATATCTTTCTAAATATTCGTACTGAACCAGGAATTCTTTCACCCAATGAGGGGACCGGCGGATATTTTGTACGCGGTGGAAATTTTGATCAAAATTTGGTGCTTTTTGAAAATGTACCTATGTACGAAGTTGGTCATGTTGGAGGACTGTCAAGTATTTTTATTGATGATGCTATCCAAAATGCTGAATTTCATAAGGAAGGTTTTCCTGCTCGTTATGGCGGTAGATTATCTTCTGTTTTAAATGTCCAATTGAAAGACGGTAATAAAATTAAGCATAAAGGATCTATAGGTATCGGGGTTTTGGGTGTTCAGGCTTCATTAGATGGTCCATTGTTTGAGGACATCGTTACTTTTAATATTGCTGGAAGGACTTCTTGGCTGGATATATATGCCAACGATCTCTTCAGTAGACTATTGGATAATGATCGTACAGGAATTAACTACTTCGATGCAAATTCTAAGATTGTTTTTAATTTGAGTTCAACTTCAAAACTTTCCTTAAGTACTTATAATGGTAACGATGGATTTGCATTCTCCAAGATTAACGATTTTCAAGGCGAATCAAGTGATTTTAATTTATCGGAATCGAATAGTTTAATTTGGGGTAATCGCTTAGTTTCATTGAACTTTAGTCAAGTGGTCGGAGATCAATTATTTGCCAATGTTCACCTTAGTCGTTTGAATTATAAAAGTCAATCTCGAGGTTCTTATGTTTTTAGCTATGAAGATACTTTGACTGTGAATAATCAAGAATTTGAAGTGTGGGCTTTCTCAGGGATAAAAGATTTAAATATTAAAACGAACCTCGATTACTATTGGAGGAAAAATTTAAAACTAAAATTTGGCTTAGGTTGGACTAGTCATGAATATAACCCAACCATCCAACAACGAGATGAGCTAGATTTACGAGTAGGGAATATTTATTTTGAAGGTGATTCTTCTACATTTTCAAGTGAGTCGTTTGCTTATATTGAAGCCAATTGGCAGCCAGATACTACGGTGGCTGTTTACGGAGGAGTACGATTAAATGATTATAGAGTACGTTCAAAGAATTACCTTTCTTTGGAACCTAGACTTTCTATTCATTATAACTACTCCAAGAATCACCGTCTCGAGTTTAGTTATACTAAAATGTCTCAATTTGTTCATCTTTTGGTTAATCCAGGAACAGGACTTCCTTCAGATTTATGGGTTCCAAGTACTGAAAATATTAAACCTGAAATTGCACATCAAATCAGCTTTGGATCTTCCTCTTTTTTCTTTGATCAGTTTAATCTCTATGCAGGTGCCTACTATAAAAAAATGTACAACCTCTTGGAATATAGAGAAGAAGCAGATATATATTATGGGATAATAAATGGTTCGGATGGGAACGAACCCGTTTTTAATACGACAAATGATTGGGAAGAGAATGTTCTTCCCGGTATTGGTGAAGCTGCAGGTTTAGAATTTAAAATCACCAAAAATGAAGGTCGATTGAAATGGGAGTTAGCTTATACCTTGGCAAGTTCAAAGAGACAATTTGAAGGAATCAATGATGGCAAAAAATATCCGCATAAATACGATCGTCGTCACGATTTTTTTGCCATGCTCAACTTTGATTTAAATGATTATTTCAATATTGCGACATCTTGGACTTACAGTTCAGGATCAAACTTCAGTTTAGCGATTGAAAATTTTCCTATTCCCGGAGGCGATGCAAGAGAGTTAACGGGCAGAAACAATTATCGACTCCCAAATTATCATCATTTAGATATCGGACTTAATTGGAATAGGCAGTATGAAATGTACGGTTTTTCTGGTTCAATCGGAGTATATAACGTTTACAACCGTTTCAATCCATTTTATGTTTATCTCTATGATAATCCTGCAAATAAACAAACTGAAGTCACTGGAGTAGGATTATTCCCTATCTTACCATATCTCACATTTAAGATAAATTTTTAGTCCAGATCGATATTTTATTTTGGATCGGAGGAGTTAAAGGGGATTATTGAATAATTCTTGGCGTAATTACTTGATTTCGAACTTTTTATTGTGATTTTTTCCCAAAACGCCGTATATTCATGGGTAAGACTTAATCTTTAATGTTACAATTCAAGATCAAATATTTTATAGCGTTACTTCTGGTAGGAATGTTGTTTTCTTGTGAAAGAAAACTGGATCTAGATTTGGATTTTGAATCTCATTTGGTTGTGAATTCTACTTTTAGTCCTGGACAGCCATGGCGAGCCCATGTAGCAAAATCTGGAAATGTCTTAGATGCTTCCAATAATATTGAAGATGTTTCAGATGCGATCGTCACTGTTCGCGATATTGTTTCTGACCAATTAATTGAGTTGATTTATACGTCAAACGGTTATTACTTTTCTAACGAGATGTTACCTGAAGAGGGCAGATCTTATGAAATCGTAGTTGAAAAAGAAAATTTTAAGACCATATCTGCTACGGATCACATCAGTTACAATGCGACTATATCGGATCTGGATACAATGACCATTTTCGTTAATGGTAAGACGGCTTTGGAGGTGCAGTTTAATATTAAAGATAATAATCAACAAAACAACTATTACATATGGGATTTGATCTATGAGACACCCAGCGATCAAAATGGAAATGGAGGAGAAGCCATGGTAGAATATCAACTTGAATCATCTGACAGTGATACAGAAGACCCTTTCCAGAATACCAGAAATAATGGAACCACTAAAATTTTCATTACTGATCTACATTTCAACGGTTCAAACCATAATACTTCTTTTATTAGTACGGTTTTAAATTCTCAATCTGATGGCAATGGAGATAACGGTGAAGGGAGTAGTGGTGAAGGAGAATCAGAAACAGAATCAAGCCCAATTATTAAATTAAGAATACAATCAGTTAGTAAAAATCTATACGATTACTACAAATCTGTAGAAGTATATCAAGCTCGGCAGAGTGTTAACTCAAATTCTGCTCGTCCTTCGGATATTTATTCGAATGTCAAAAATGGTTTTGGTATTTTTGGCGGCGTAAACGAACAAGTACTTGAATTGTAAGTCATAAATTCATTCATTTTATTCATTAAATTTTATTGATTTGTTGTTTTCAGAGAAACAATTGAATCGTGATATTGAAAAACTAAATGCTTATTCTCATGGGATTGGCATTCTTATCGGTGTGATTTGGATACCGTTCCTATTCATCCAATCGCTTAATCAAAGCTCAAATTATACGCTCAGTCTTTTGATTTATGCGTTTTCATTTTTATTGGTTTTTTGTAGCTCAACCTTTTATCACGCCGCGTGGGAACTGAAACTCAAAGATCGTTTAAGAACTCTAGATCATATTAGTATTTACTTTTTGATTGCAGGAACCTACACTCCAGTATTAATGTGCTACTCAGACAACAAGGAAGGAAGAATGGTTTTGTATGGACTATGGTTATTTGTTCTGATTGGTACGATCTGGAAATTAATTTTTGGCAGCAAGTATGATTATTTTTCTACTGCCATGTACGTTTTAATGGGATGGTCTATCGTGTTTATTCCTGAATCAGGATTAGATTCAATGCCCTATCGAGCATGGGATTGGATGATAATTGGTGGAGCTTTTTATTCAATCGGAGTGCTATTTTACCTAAGAAATTCAATGCTCTATAATCATGTGATTTGGCACATATTTGTGCTTGCAGGTGCAGTTAGTCATATGAAGGCAGTACATCTAATTATGAACTACTAGAAGTGATGTTTTACCTTTCATTTGATAATAGTGCAAAATTATAAATGAATGACTTCGCCATAAGCTGCGGCTGTTGCCTCCATAACGGCTTCACTCATGGTAGGATGTGGATGAATGGCTCTCAAAATTTCATGACCAGTTGTTTCCAATTTTCGAGTTGCCACGATTTCCGCAATCATTTCTGTTACATTAGCTCCTACAAAATGAGCACCCAAAAGCTCTCCATATTTGGCGTCATAAATCATTTTAACAAAGCCTTCTTTTGCACCGCTTGCACTTGCCTTTCCTGATGCCGAGAATGGGAACTTTCCTATCTTCAAATCATAACCTGCTTCTTTCGCCGCTTTTTCTGTCATTCCTACGCTTGCAACTTCAGGGCTACAATAAGTACATGAAGGGATATTGCCATAATCGATTGGTTCGGCATCCAAACCAGCAATTTTTTCGACACAAGTAATAGCCTCTGCGGTTGCAACATGCGCCAAGGCGGGTCCAGGAACAATATCACCTATTGCATAGATACCTTTGACACTCGTTTCATAAAATTCATTTACCTGTACTAAGCCTTTTTCAACTTTTACACCCAAGGCTTCTAAGCCAATATTTTCAACATTTGTTGAAACACCAGCTGCACTTAAAACCACATCACAATTTATAGTAACTTCTTTGTCATCCTTTCTACTTTTAACTAAGACTTTACACCCTTTACCTTTTGTATTGACAGATTGTACCGCTGAGTTGGCCATGACAGTAACCCCGGCTTTAGTAAATACTTTGGTCAATTCTTTGGATACGTCCTTGTCTTCTCTCGGCAGTAATCCTTCTGGCATATATTCAACCACAGTTACTTCAGTTCCAATGGCATTGTAGAAATATGCAAATTCAACTCCGATCGCACCTGCTCCAACAACGACCATTTTTTTTGGTTGTGAAGCCAAACTCATCGCTTCTCGATACCCTATAATTTTCTTACCATCAATTGGTAAATTTGGGAGTTCTTTGGCCCGACCTCCTGTCGCTAAAATGATATGTTTCGCGCTGTACTCTTTTTTCTTTCCTTTGTCGTCGGTCACAACAACTTTCTTACCTCTCGCAATTTTTCCAAATCCTTCAATGACCGTAATTTTATTCTTTTTCATTAAGAAATTG
The DNA here is from genome assembly GCA_020629615.1 of Saprospiraceae bacterium. Lineage (GTDB taxonomy): Bacteria > Bacteroidota > Bacteroidia > Chitinophagales > Saprospiraceae > JAHDCZ01. The sequence continues at coordinate 29,178 of JAHDCZ010000003.1, read as the reverse complement.
ATACCCTTACTCATTCCTTCGGCCACTCCACGGCTCCGCTTGATCATTCCTTTAAAATCCGCTTTTGGATTTGCTACCTTGATACCATAATCCTCCGCATGATTAATGTATTCAAAGACTTGCGCACTTTTTAACAGGGCTTTTGTAGGAATACATCCCCAATTTAAACAAATTCCACCTAAGGATTCTTTCTCCACAATTGCCACATTTAAACCCAATTGAGATGCTCGAATAGCCGCTGGGTAACCTCCTGGTCCTGAACCAATTACAATAATATCAAAAGTCATAATAGTGTTTTTGTTTATAAGAATTTAGCAAAGATAAAAGAAGTTTGAATAGTCAAAGTGTTCATGGCATATCTTATCGATAAATTTCTACACGCGCCAAACCATCGCTAAAATCCCGTACTTCAAAGAATCTCTTAGAAAACGCCAATTCTCCTTTTTTGTTTAGAAACATGACCGATTGATTAACGATCGCTCGAGCATATCCATTTTTATATCCCCAAATTAAAGGAGTAAAAGCTTCTTTGATCACATTACCATTGACATCCATGAATCCCCATAAATCTCCTTCTTGAAAGCAGCAAATTCCTTCTTCGAAATAGTAAAACATATCATAAACTATTGGAATTACGATTGCTCCGGTTGAATCAATCATCCCAAATTTTTCATTTTGTTTTACCATCCATCGACCACTTTGTGCATATTCAATCAATGAATAGTCCAAGGGTTTCAATGTTCCATTCTTATAAAGGAAATGATTTTCACCATCTTTTGAAACGATCGAAATTCCATGATTAAAATCAGATGCATTTTCAAATTCGCCGAAAGGCAAAGTATCCCAACTCTGAGTGCTTATAAAATAGTACTTACTGTTTTTTTTAATTCGAATGAATCCTTCACTTTCCTTGTAAACTCGATCACCTGACAATTCTTTAAGTATATTTCCTTCTCGGTCGATAACTTGCCAATTTTGATAAGTTTTAACAATCGCATAGTTCTCCGTGAAATTGTAGGCTTCGTAGTATTGTGCCGGAATGATTTCGTTACCAATAGAATCGATAAATCCATATCCTTCTTTAGACTGGAATCTGGCTAAGCCATTCTCAAAGGAAAAAACCTTGTCGTAGTCTAATTTAAGTTTGATTTCACCAGCTTTGTTAATGAACGAGAATCTTCCATCAAAATGCTCAACCCGACTCAGTTTCTCTTGAAAAGGGAGAACACTTTTCCATTGACATGGAATGACTTCCATTCCTTTTTTGTCGATAAATCCCCAAGCTCCTTTAATATTGACCGCCGCCATTCCTTCATAAAAATCCCTACATTGATCGAATGAAGCTTTGATCACTTCTTTACCAGATTCATCCATGTAGGCCCACTTGTATCTGGGTTCGTCATAATCTTCAAGGTGAATATTATAGGCTTCAATTTCATCAGCCTCAAGAGATCGACCTTTAACTTCGGTTTTGGTATCTTGGCAACTTTCAAAAACAAATAGTACTAGAAGAAGTAGAATAAAACGCAACATAAGAGATACTTTAAACTAAAATTAGCGTTATACTTGAGTATCTAGAAAAGGAACATGAAATATTTTATTGTATTGCTTTATTGTGGTCTCCTTCAAATGCCTTGGATAAATTTTGAACCGCCCGAAATGGGGGTTCGAGTATATGTACCCGAACGAATGGAAGCCAAAGTTGTCGAGTTGCAAACAGATTTGGGTACTGTAGAATTACATAATTATTCTTACCAACAAAAAGAAGATCCGGGTAATATATTTATGTTGAACTTAAACGTCTACGAAGATGCTACTTTTCATCAGGACAGTAGCATTTTGCAACGTGAATTCTTAGTATCTACACTTAACGAATTGGTAGATAATATTAATGGGATTGTAGATTATTCAGAACACTATGAAATTCAGGATTCACCGGCCTTAAAATATCGAATAAGCTACAATCAAAACGGCACGATTGCCAAGGGTAAAATGGTCTTAAAAAAAGATGTTCTTTATCTTGTTCAAGTGTTCACATCCTCAGAAAAGTCGCTGAATGATGATATGGAACTTTATCTTAATTCGTTTAAAATATTAGAAGAATAAGCAGTTTGGATTAACTTTGTTTGAAATTCACTGAAACCCTAGTTATTCAATGAAAATTGCTGTATTTCCTGGTTCATTCGACCCGATCACTCTTGGGCATGTTGACTTGATCCATCGCGCACTACCTTTATTTGATAAAATAATTATCGCCATTGGAGTGAATAGTCAAAAGAAATATCTTTTTGATCTTGATCAACGAATGCAATGGCTCAATGAATGTTTTGCAGGGGAAGATACGATTGAGGTGAATAATTATACAGGTTTAACGGTTAATTTTTGTCGAGATGTTGGAGCTAATTATCTAATCAGAGGATTAAGGAATTCTTCGGATTTTGAATACGAAAAAACGATATCACAATTGAATCATATAATTGGTCATGAATTAGAAACCGTATTTCTAATAAGTCAGCCTGAATACTCTCATATCAGCTCTACCATAGTAAGAGAGATCATTAAAGGTCAAGGCGATATTTCTACATTTTTACCAGAACAAATTACTAAGTACATTAATAAACTATATAAACATTAACTATGTCAAACGCCATTTTTGAAGTTCCAGTAGCGATTAACGAACCAGTGTTGAGCTATGCTCCTGGATCATCAGAAAAGATTGCCCTCAAAGAGGCACTCGCTGAAGCCAAAGCTAATCAAGTAGATATCCCGATGTATATCGGAGGTGAAAAAATTTTTACTAATAAAAAAGTAAAAATGAGACCTCCTCACGAGTTAAAACATATTCTTGGTACCTACTCAAAGGGGAACAAAAAACATTTTAAAGCAGCTTGTGAAGCGGCATTAGCGGCAAAGCCTGAATGGGAAAATACCCCATGGCAAGATAGGGCAGCGATCTTTTTAAAGGCGGCTGATTTATTGACAGGACCTTATAGAGCAAAAATGAATGCTGCTACTATGTTGGCGCAATCTAAGAATGCTTATCAGGCAGAAATTGATGCTGTTTGCGAGTTTGCTGATTTCTTGCGTTTTAATGTTCAGTACATGACGGACATTTATATGCAGCAGCCCGAGAGTGTCTCTGGAGTTTGGAATCGTTTGGAATATAGACCTCTCGAAGGCTTTATTTTCGCATTGTCACCGTTTAATTTTACTTCCATCGCTGGAAATTTGTCATCATGTCCAGCTCTTTTGGGAAATACGATTGTTTGGAAAGCGTCGGAAACCCAAATATACTCTGCAGCCGTGATTATGGAAATATTTGAAGAAGCAGGTTTACCAGCTGGTGTGATCAACTTGATCCACGGAAGTGGAAGAGAGATAGGTGATGTTATTTTTGGACATCAAGAATTTGCCGGATTGCACTTCACTGGAAGCACCGGAGTATTTAGAACCTTATGGAAAAACATTGCAAATAATTTAGATAACTACAAATCATATCCGCGAATCGTTGGAGAGACTGGCGGTAAGGATTATGTTTTTGCACACCCATCTGCAGATCCAGAACAAGTTGCGGTTGCATTGTCAAGAGGGGCCTTTGAGTATCAAGGTCAAAAATGTTCCGCGGCTTCTAGAGCATACATTCCAAGATCAATGTCGCGAGTGGTACTTTCGAGATTAAAAAGAGATTTGAAATCTTTCAAAATGGGATCACCGGAGGACTTTAGCAATTTTATCAATGCAGTGATCGATGAAAAATCCTTTGATAATATTACTTCTTATTTAAAATCTGTCGCCAGATCTAAGACGGCAAAGATTGAGATTGGAGGAAATTATGACAAGTCCGAAGGATATTTTATTGAACCAACCGTTGTGGTAGTTAAAGACCCTAATCATGTATTGATGTGTGATGAGTTGTTTGGTCCAGTACTGACGATCTATGTGTACGCAGATAAAGATGTGGATAAAACCTTGGATGTCTTAGATGCATCTTCTCACTACGCCTTAACGGGTGCCATCTTTGCCAAAGATCGATATGTGATCAATAAATTGGCTGATAGACTACGGAATACTGCCGGTAATTTTTATATCAATGATAAGCCGACTGGAGCCGTGGTAGGTCAACAACCGTTTGGTGGCGGAAGAGCGTCTGGAACTAATGATAAAGCTGGATCAGTATTGAATTTGTATCGATGGATTTCTCCTCGAACGATCAAAGAAAACTTTAACGCACCTAGAGACTATGGATATCCTTTTTTGGAGGAAGCATAAAATTCGATAACATTTAGTATCGTCATTTCGTATATATAATAACTTATAATTTCTTGATGAGCAGATATTTATTGGCAATTGCGATACTTTATTTTTCGCTTTACGCGAATGGACAATCTTTTACGATAAGTGGTTATATTGAAGATGCAGATTCTGGAGAAAAGCTTATTGCGGCGAATGCTTTTAATTTGAAGAGCCTGGATGGAACGATTACAAACACCTATGGTTTTTATAGTCTTACTTTACCAGCGGATTCTGTTTATCTAAGCGCCTCCTATATAGGCTATCAATCCTCGATTATTAACTTTAAGTTAAGGCGGGATACGATCATCAATTTTAAGTTGTCGGCTTCGGTAGAAATGGAAGTAGTAGAAATCTCTGCTGAAAGGTCAAAACAAATTGAGGAACAAAGCCAAATGAGTACTATTGAAGTACCGATTGCTCAAATTAAAAAGATTCCTGCTCTATTGGGGGAGGTCGATGTACTAAAGGCCTTACAATTACTCCCTGGTGTTCAAAGTGGAGGCGAAGGTCAAAGTGGCTTGTATGTTCGAGGTGGAAGCCCCGATCAAAATTTGATTTTGCTGGATGGAGTACCCGTTTATAATGCTTCTCATTTATTTGGATTCTTTTCTGTATTTAATGCCGATGCGATAAAAAATGTAAAGTTGATAAAGGGAGGCTATCCCGCACGTTATGGTGGAAGATTATCTTCGGTCCTTGAAATTAATATGAAGGAAGGAAATAATAAGGAGTTTCACGGAGCAGCATCTATTGGTTTATTATCTTCGAAATTCATGTTTGAGGGCCCAATAGTTAGTGAGAAAACCTCCTTCATCGTTTCTGGTCGACGAACTTATCTTGATGTTTTGGCAAGACCATTTATTAAAGATGGATTTGAAAGTGATGGACAAGAGGGATCTACTGGTTATTATTTCTATGATCTTAATGCCAAGATAAATCACAAATTCAATCAAAAAGATCGTTTATATTTAAGTACATATCTTGGACGTGATCGCTTTTATTTTGATTCGAAAGACAATTCAGGTACGTTTAGAGATTATGTGAAAACTGATTTTGGATGGGGAAATTTCACCAGTGCATTACGATGGAATCATTTAATAAACCAAAAGTTATTTTCCAATTTGACCTTGACTTATAGTCGCTATAAATTGGACACTGGAACCGCATTTGGTACAGAAATCGAGGATAATCCAAATCTAAAGGAAGAGATTTCAATTGATTATTTATCGGGAATCAACGACCTAGCTTTGAATTTGGATTTCGACTTTTTACCTACACCCAATCATTTTGTAAAGTTTGGAGCAAGTATCATATATCATACCTTTAAACCTGGTTCTTTCGATTTAAAAGAATCCATCCCCCAAGAGAATTATGAATTCGAACGAACAGTGGGGCAAAAAGATGTTACAGCCTCAGAGTTTGCATTATACGTAGAAGATGATTTTGAAATTACGGATCGATTGAAAGTAAACACCGGAATTCATTTCTCTGGATTTAATGTGACGGATGCTTTTTATCATTCTACACAACCTAGATTAAGTGGTCGTTATTTGTTTGATGGAAATTTATCCTTAAAAGCTTCGTTTGCCACCATGCGTCAATATGTGCATCTTTTGGCATATGAGGGAATAGGTTTGCCTACGGATTTATGGTTGCCTACTACTAATAAAGTTAAACCTCAAGATTCATGGCAAGCTGCTCTGGGAATTGCCAAAACTTATAAATCAGCCTATGAGTTAAGTGCTGAAATATATTATAGAGAGATGAAAAATGTTATTGCATATAAAGATGGTTCAGGGCTCTTTGAATTGTCTGATTGGCAAGATCGTGTTACTCAGGGTGAAGGCGATTCATATGGTCTGGAATTATTTGCTCAAAAGAAACAGGGTAGAGTGACAGGGTGGATCGGATATACTTTATCATGGTCCAATCGACGTTTTGATGATTTAAATTTTGGAAAGGAATTTCCTTTTCGCTACGATCGAAGACACGATTTTTCGACAGTCGTAAATTTTGAATGGACAAAAAGTATCAGTATTTCAGGAGCTTGGATTTACGGAACAGGCAACGCAGTTACTCTAGCCAATTCAAATTACGCTGGTTCATTCTCCAATCCTCAAAATGATTGGTCAACGAATGGGTCATTTTATGAAAATCGAAATAATTTCAGAATGAGATCTTACCACAGATTGGATTTTGGGATAAATTTTAAAAAGCAAAAACCTAATTATTCCCGGACTTGGTCCCTTGGTGCTTACAATTCTTATAACCGAAAAAACCCATTTTTTATATATGAAGATTTCCAAACGATAGAACAACCTGATGGAAGCTTTAAAAGAGAATTTGTATTGAAACAATCGAGTTTGTTTCCCATTATTCCTTACGTCACTTACTCAATTGAATTTTAATTATGAAAAAGATTTTTGTCATATTATTGGTCTTTGTGTTTATGGCGTGTAGCGAGGATTTTTTTTCTACGACACTTGAAGTAGATCCACCTCCTCATGTTGATAGAGTTGTTGTTCATGCTTTTGCTAATGCTTATCATTCTTACATAAAGGTTAATGTAACAAAGTCTTATGCCATTGATCAGGATAATCCGCAATATTTAATTACTGATGCTGAAGTTGTCGTAAGCTCGAATTCTGGACAATCAAGAGTCATTCCTTTTTCAGCATTCGGACCCTTTTATTATACTTTAGATTTGGAGCAGGGATTTTTTGTCCCTGGAGAAACTTATACTTTAAGCGTTAAGGTTGATGGTTTTGATGAAGTGCGAAGTTCCCAGACAGTTCCAGAAATTGTAGATGTCAATGCTTTAGAGTTTATCGAAGATGGTGGAATCAATAATGAAGGAGAAGAACGTAGTGGAGTTGATTTTGAATTTCTTGATCCTAGTCAAGAAAATTTTTATGAAGTAGGAGTTCTGATTGATCCTACACTGAATGGAAACCCTGAACACGGTTATCCAACATATTTAGAAAGTCTAGATCCTAATACTCATAGAGGTTATACTTTTGAGAACTTATTGGTAGATGATGCGTCGTACAACGGAGAATTAAAAAAAATATCATTACAAATTTATCCAACTTCTACTTCCGAAGCAGAGAGTAAATTTATTTTTCAATGGAGGTCAATTACAAAAGATTACTATCAATATAGTAGGACTTTACGACGATTTGAAGAATCCAAGGATAATCCATTTGCATCTCCTGTACAGATCTACAATAATATTGAAAATGGCATTGGCATTTTTTCAATAAGCAATGATTCTTATCTACGTTTTTAAAACCAAGGAAAATCTTCAATTATTTTCGATAGAAACTGTTTTATGGAACTGGGTATTAGAACAACTAACATGAGAATTCCTAAAATAGCGCCATAAAAGTGAGCATCATGATCGATGTTGTCATTGCTATTTTTACTCGCCCATGAAGAATAGTAAAGATAAAGAACGGCGAATATAATCGCTGGAATTGGGATGATGAAATACAATCCTAACATGCTCCATGGATTCAAGAAACAAAAAATAAATATGATTCCTGATACTCCGCCAGATGCACCTATACTTGCGTAAGAAGGATTGTCTTTATGCTTATAATAGCTTGCTACGTCAGCCAGAACGATTATACCCAGATAAACAAGAAGATATAAAACTCGTCCCAAAACGAGTCCATGATGAAGTACGAAGTAGCTTTCTACATATCCTCCAAACTGATAAAAGACAAATAAGTTGATCAATAAATGCGTCATACTACCATGAACAAACCCGCTACTTAACATTCTGTAATATTCTTTTTCTCTATGCTCTTGATATGGGTAATGCTTCAAACGATTAAATAACTCTCGATTGTTAAATGCCATATAAGATATCAATCCTGTCAGTAGAACTAAAATATTGGTTAGGTTAATGTCCATGGTTAATCGTTGTGATATTTTTCATTATTCAAAATAGTGAATGCACGGTAGAGTTGTTCGAGAAAGATAACTCTGATTAATTGATGTGTAAAAGTCATTGATGATAAGGAAATTTTAGTGTTGACTCTTTCTAGCACTTTAGAATCAAATCCAAATGCACCACCTACTATAAAGACCAATTTTTGATATCCCAAAGAATGTCTTTCCAAAACTTCAGCAAACTTTCTAGAGCTAAATTGTTTTCCATTTTCATCAAGTGCGATAAGAAAATCCTTATCTTTTATTTTATTCAAGATAAGTTTAGCTTCTTTTTTTTTGATTTCATTCGCCGTCAAGGCACTAGAATAGCGCTCTGTTTTAATTTCGATAATTTCAAAATCACAATATCTCGAAATTCTTTTTTCAAGGGCATCTATATGTTCTTTAATAAATGGCTTCGATGTCTTACCCGTAAGAAGTAGCGTGATTTTCACAATAAAGGCTTCATAAAAAAAAGAAGCAACCAATTATCTTAGTCGCTTCGTAACCATACTTTCTTTGATCTGTCTGTAACAAACGCTATGTTAAAGATGTGACCCAGAAAATATTTAACTCAAAGTTAAATAATATTTTTCATATATATAGATTCAAAGCGAAAAATAGAATCAGATAAATCCATAAGGCATCCAAGTAATGCCAATAGCTTAAAAGCAGGTTAAGCCTTCTTTTTTTGCTGATGTCCGAAAAATAAATTAGAACACTTACAGGAGATTTCATTTTTACAATTGCCGTAAATAGAAAATGGATTAAAAAAGGTAGGCCAGCAACTACATGAAAAAGATGTAAAGCAGATATCACATATAAATAGGAAGCCATATTGTCTTGAGTAAGCAATACTTCAGAATCGATGAGCTGCTTATATGCCAAGATTTGAGCCAGTAAAAAGAAGAGACTGAGAAAAAGTGCAAATGAAAGTCCTATTTTATAATTCCTTGTTGCATCCACGAGATATTGTTTTTTTGTCCAGTGGAGAACAAGGCTTGTGGTTATAAGTATCAATGAGTTGGCATAAAATAGACTTGGTAGTTTGACAGGGGGAATTCCGGACTCAACACGATTGTAAAGGTAGGCGAAACTAAATCCCAAGAACAAAGAACTGATCCCAAGAATTACTAATCCTAATAAAAGATAACTAGGATGAATAAGGTAGTTTTTTTCTTTAATCATACTTGGTCCATTTTAACATAGAGCCATTCTCATCAAAAGATTTCACTTTAAATCTTTCATCTAATCGATGCCCAATGACCCAGCAGATTTCCCCCTCAATTTCAAGTACCAAAATCTGTTCTCGCTCAAAAGGATTTATATCCTTATCTCGTAAAAATTTCAAAACGTTTTTGGTCTGACCATTCATGCCAAGAGGTTGAAATCTATCTGATTTCTCAATTGTTCTAATTCTTTTTTTACCTTTCCATAAGCTGGGATCAATAAATTCAACATTAGATTCTTTACTTAGTTCAGGGACTTTTTCGGAAATATAAAATTCACCAAATGGAAAACAGTTTAAATAGTCTGTCTCGCTAAACTCTTGGTTAAAATTCACTAATTCTCTCTTTTTTCTAATGAACAATTGATCCTTATGTTTTGTAAGTTGAAAATTTTTCGAGAATAAGTTTTGACCTTCATTGATAGAAAGTGCATTTAAAGAAGAGGCTTTATCAAATCCATATTGTTTAAGAAACTGAAAAAATACCAACTTATAGTCCGTGATGGTAGTTAGCGTTTTTAGTTGGACTTCCGTCCAATGTTTTTTTTGAAATACAAATTTTTTGAAAACTGATTCCAATAAAGAATTGAAAAGAATTTTGTTTTCCCGTAAGTTTTCTAGCGTTGAATGGAATCCATTGAAATTATTAGGATGAACTTTTAAGAGTTCTGGCAAAACTTTATTTCGAATGATATTCCGATTATAGTTGTTTTCATCATTCGTTGGATCTTTTCGAAAAGGAATTTTATGAATTGAAGCATAGTATTCTATTTCTTCTTTTGTGGCAAATAGAAGTGGTCGGATTAGACGCTCCGTTACTATTTGGATTCCTCCAAGCCCGTGAATACTTGTTCCCCTCATGGAATGACTGAGGAAACTTTCTAAGTTATCTGTTTTATGATGGGCAGTGACTACTTTATTGCAGTCATATTTTTTTGCGATTTCATCCAGCCAATAATAGCGAAATTCTCTTGCCGCATTTTGAAAGTTATTGGATTTCTTCCAATACGCATTAGGAATAATTGTGCCTTCAAAAATGATGTTTTTGGAATTACAGAAATCTTCTACAAAGATCGCATCTGCTCTTGATTGTTCAGCACGTTTATTATGATTTATGTGCCCTACGACAATGTCATATTCAGCAAGTACGCAGAAATGTAGTAAAACCATGGAGTCTACGCCACCGCTGACTGCCACAAGCAATTTGTCACTCTCTTGGATCAGCTTATTTTTAGCAATAAATTCTAAGAATCTCTCAATCATTTATCTTTTTAAGGAATTGAAATTAACTTTGTGTTTCATTAACTAGAAATCCTTCACAATATGAAAAAAATAGCTTGTTTACTAGCGATATTTGTATCGATCCTTTTTTATTCCTGTAAGACAGATGCTAATTCACCAAAAAATGATAGTGAAAAATCTGCTGCGGCCCAATTGGTAAAATCCTCGAATTCGGATATTGCGAAAATGAGAAATTCGGCTTTATCAATTATTGAGCATCGTAAGAAAGAAGAACCAGAATCGTATCAAATAATTGATGCAGATATGTGGCACTATGACTTGGTTTTTGGAGGAAAAGAAATTTCTAAACCAGGTGAATATGCTGGTCATTGGATAGATTTCAATCATGATTTTACTTATACCTATGGGTATTATGATGAACAAAAGGGTAGTGGCAGATTTCATTATAAGCAAGAAGTTTCACACTTAGTCATGTTGGATAATGACGAATCGAAGGCTCCAGAAGAATGGGAAGCAAAGTTTGCAGGAAATGTTATGGTTCTTGTTGGAAGACCTACGTACGAGAAGAATAGTAGACAAATGAAATTGGAAAGAAATTCACAGTACCCTGTAAAATAATACTGTCCTTAACTAGAGCTTAACGAATCTATAGTAAGCTTTAACTTCTGTTACTCTTATTTTTAAAGTATTCGATAACTTAAATACTTTATTATGAGCCGGTATATCTATATTTTATTTTTACTTATGGGCCCACTTCTTTTGGAGGCTCATCACAGTTCTAATCTTAAAGAAGGCAGATGGTATAATGTAAATAGTCATCAGGATATACGAGTTAAAACCAATTCTAAAGGAATTAAGATTAAAGGATTTTATTCTCGAAAGGCGTACTTTAAGTATAATCGATTTGGTGAGTTATTTGATAAAAGAAACCGAGAGCTTAGAATTTTGAGATACGACAAGTTTGTCATAATCGAGCCTTCAGGAAGAAGATATGTATTTGTCGACTCTAGATGTAAAGTGAGTCCTCATCCTCATCAAAATCATCACACTGATGATGAATGGAATTTTCCAAGAAAGAGAATCAATTTAGAAGGAAGTTGGTATTTTCTTGATCATCAAGTTGCATATATTGTAAGAGATCGGAATGGATTGAAGACAAGGATTAGAGGAAAGAGAGAATGGATTTATTATTCTCAAATGTCAAATAAAAATAGATTTGTCGATAAAAGAGGAAATGTGATTTCAATCAAATCTGATGGGGTTCTTATATGGGAAACGGTAGATAGAAGGCAATTGATTGAATTAAATAAATTTTCTGATGAATTAATTTAAATTTAATTTTAGCCATGGATTACCTTAAAATGATTCTGGCTATAGCGTTAATCTCAGCAAGTGCACATATTTCATATGATTTCGTTGTAGAGAGTATAGAAGTGCCCTTTTCAGCTCAGAGCTTAATGATAATGATAGTTGCGGCTTTTTTGAGTCCAAAACAAAGTGTCATTATAGTAATCTCTTATCTCGTTTTAGGTGGGTTGGGCTTACCTATATTTTCTGAAGGTAGTAGTGGATGGGAGTCATTATTATCTGGCAGTGGTGGATTTCTTTATGGATTTGTTTTTGTTGCGTATTTCATTTCTATCAATTTATATAATAAAAAGATAAATTATAATGGGATCGTACAAATCCTTTTGATTGCGACTTTAATAATGTTTTCATTCGGCGTAAGCCACCTGAGTTTGATGTATTCGTTTAGTAAAGCTCTTCAATATGGTTTTTATCCCTTTCTTATTCCATCATTAATTAAGGTATTCGTAGCATCCTTAATCATTGTTTCTTTGAAAAGTTTCAATTCTAGATATCTCTCTTTGTAATGCTGCTATACGAAATAGCGAGAAATATTAATATATACAAACTGCTACTAATGATCGCTTGGGGATCTGAGAGCAATTTTCCAGTCATGGGCAGATCATCCGGAAGTTTGTCCGCTATTCTATACATTGGGTTGGGCATCAAATCTTCAATGGCATTCATCGGAAAGAAATTGACAATATTACTTTGAACAATTTGAAAAAAGATAATCATACGTGCGAGGGGTTCAACAAATAGTACATAAGATAAATAGCTAAAAATGGCCAATCCACTTTTTCGAATTGTGAAACCAAGAAAAAGACCAAATGACAAATACCCCATGCTCATTAAAAAGTATTTTAAAACGGCAAGATCATTGTCCCAAATTTGCCCCATCGTGTAATCAGCGGTGTGCGAAGCTCCTATGGCTATAGCAATTATTGTATAAAATAAAGTAGCAAATATTGATATAGCTAATATGGAATAAAATTTTGCCATAAAGAATTCATGCCGTGTCATCCCAGTAATGATGTTTTGACGCATAGTTTTATTTCCAACTTCTGAGGTAACGATATAAATTCCAATAAAGCCTAGGAAGAAGAAAATGACCCAATTTCCATCATAACCTAACCAATTCCAGATACCAGGGAATTCAAATATATCCTTGTGGGTCGGAATGCCAGGTAATTTGGCAGTTTCTTTGAACATTTCCTTACATATGAAAATCGCAGAAGGAAATATAGCGAGAAATAGCAATCCTAGTAGACTAGTGACTGCATTCGTTTTGAATTTTTTCCATTCTAATTGAAGCAATTTGATCATGTCTTTCGTGCTTTTAGTTCGTTTTATTAGTTATTTCCATGAATTCTTGCTCCAGGTTTTTCTTTCTAGCGACCAAATGAGTCAATGTAATTCCTTGATCAAAAGCAATTTTATTCATTTCTGCGGCTTTATGACCTGCTTCAATATTGCATTCCAAAAATCCCTTTTTAGAGTCAATTTTTTTTATCCAAGGGATAGAATTTAGAAATTCTCTCAAACGATCTAATTCATCCGAACCAATTTCCATAATCAAATCATTCGAAAGTATAGAGCCCACTGAACCGGTGGCTAACAATTTACCGTATTTTATAATAGCGACGTGAGAACAGATTTTTTCAACTTCGTTGAGAATGTGACTCGCCATGATGACTGTTTTACCACTATCAGCAACACGGCCCAATATATTTCTAACTTCCGCAATTCCTTGAGGATCAAGCCCATTGGTAGGCTCATCAAAGATGACTACTTCAGGATCACCAATCATTGTTGCAGCTATGGCCAATCGCTGTTTCATACCCAATGAGTAAGTGTTGAAATTTGATTTTTTACGTTTACTGAGATCGACGAGATCTAGTAGTTCATCAAATGATTGTTCAGATACTCCTTTGATATGTCGAATGATATCTAAGTTTTTTTCGGCATTGAGGTATGGATAAAAATTCGGAGTTTCAAGAATGGCTCCGATTTTCATTCGAGATTTTTCACCTAATTTTCCATCAAACCATTGGTACGAACCATTACTTTGTTTCAAAATACCTAAGATGATACCGAGAGTGGTTGTTTTACCGCTTCCATTAGGCCCTAAAATGCCATAGACATTACCTTTTTCGATCCTCAGATTCAAATTATCCAGGGCTCGAACGTTTCCGTAGTTCTTGGAAAGATTATTTATTTCTAGTATGGGCATTACTTCTAAATTTGAAGCAATTTACTCATTTATTGAAGAGTCTTATCAAAAAACGGATGAAACTAGTCGTTTTATAGATCAGTATCAAGAATTGAAAATACTAGCAAAAGATTAGGTGTAGATCAAAAACAATAGAGATTAATTTTTCTCCAATAGTTGATAAATGATGTAACAATCTTTACAATTTCCTTTATCAAACAAGATGTTAGATTTCTCGTTTAAGTCCATCATTATTTTAGATATAGATTGATTTAGGTCTATATCGATGGTCGATTTACCACTCATTTTACCATTGATATGTAAATATGTTCTACCTTCAGTCCTAGTGTACAAATGTTCGTAGATTTTATAGAAGCTTTGAGATGCAATTGTACTTACTTCCTTTATCTCCACTTCAGGTGATATAAATTTCTTTTTAGAAAAGTACATTTTATCACCAGCATTTAAAACCTTACTATTCGTTTCATCTTCGTTGTCCGTAACACGTACGCTACCTTCAATATTTTCAATGAGAACTTTATTATCCTCAACTTTCTCAATAAGAAATTGAGTCCCTAAGACACGCACGTTAAAATCATCATGCTTTACTATAAAAGGTTTGTCTTTCATCGAAGCAACATCAAAATTGGCATTACCATCTAAAAAGACAGTCCTAGAGTTCATTTGATCAAAGGAAGATGGATGAAATAACTTTGAATTTGGTTCCAAAATCACCTCAGAACCATCAGGCAAGGTGAATTTTTCGGCTAGGTTTTGAGAAATTGTAATACCATATCCTTCTTGCGGGCGATCATTTTTTAGAGAAAATAGAACAACAATAAGAAATGATGCCGCAACAGCTATCCATTTTAAAGGTACAAGACGCTTGGATTCAGCTATATCAGAACTAGAGTTAATTTTACGACTAAAACTACCCCAAGCAGCACTTACATCTTCGTGACGATAATCACTGATTTGCTTTGCTTTTTCTAATAAATATTCGAATTCTTTCTCCTTCATTCTTTGTAAATCTCTGAATACAGCTTCGTGGGGTTAAGCTTCGGTTCTAAGACGAACAAATTACCGAATCCCACATATTTAATTGAATAAATTTTCATCTTTATTTAGTTGTTCTCTTAATAATTTCAAGGCACGGGCTATATTATCCTCAACAGCCCTTTTGGATATATTCAAATGATTAGCAATTTCTTCATACGTTAACCCTTCAAATTTGTTTAAGAAAAATATTTCTCGATTTTTAGGTTTAAGGGTTAAGCATGCCTTTTCTATGGCTTCTCTAATCATTAAATTAGAGATATTCTGAGATTCTTCGGTTGAAATTTCACCTTCAATCGTTTGGTTTTTAATTTCTAAATTTCTTTTACTTTTTCGGATGTAATCGATCATATTGTTTTTCGCTGCTTGAAACAGATAGCTCTTGACCGAAGTTTCTAGAAAGATACGTTCTCGCGCATTCCAAATGTTCAAAAATGTGGTCTGAACGATTTCTTTGGAGTCCTCCCAATTATGAATGTACTGATTGATGAAATTGCACAGGGGATTGTAATATTCTTTGAATATTATTTCAAAATCAGAGCTATTAGAAATCAGTTTTTTCAAAGCGGTTTCTGTTGGTTTTTTGGACTACGCACTAAAAATTATGTCACTTTGTAACAGCATTATAAAGCGAAAATATTAATAATACTTAATTGTTGATCAAAATTTATAGCTTAATTCCCTTTTTTCTTTTTCTTTCCAAATGGGTTAAAGTCTTTGATTTTATCTTTTAACTTATCGATTTCTTTTTCTGCACCGTTCCCGATGATATCTGAGGCTTTTTCTTTTACAATTTTTCCTAGACTATCAGTAGCAGCAGGTCCGATAATTGTATCAACTTTCGCACCAATGGCATCTTTAATCATTTCGCGAGTAGAATCCACAACTTCGTTTACTTTTTCTTCAGTTTTTGACTTTACCAGATCAACTTGTTCTTCTGCAACAGTGACGATTGAATCTTTTATCTCATTCGACTTACTCTCGACTTTGCCAACAATTTTTTCTTTTTCTTTATCTAATTGATCCTTTACTTGATCCTTGATTACATTTTGTGCACTCTTGCCACCAGAATTAATAGGAGTAAGCTTTATTTTAGGATCACTGATAGATCCCGTAAGACCTATTTTTACTGTGATATAATCTCCTTGGTCTATGTTTAAACCAATTTTAGCTGCTTCATTCTCAAGTAAACTTAAGCCTGTCTCGGCAAGACTTCCAATTTGATTTGACTTCAACAGTTCTCTCGGTATGTCCGCTAAAATGTTGTAATCCATGCTTTGATCAATACTATGAGAACCACTAATTATCATATCAACTCCTAATTGTTGTGTTTGGAATTCTTTGAGATTTACTTTACCATTTTCAATTTCAAACCAATTTTTTGTGTTTTCAATCGTCCAATTTTTGAGTTTTTCCACACTAAATTGATTCGCTACTTTTTGAATGGGTTCAAATCCTTTCAAAGCGCCTTCCAATGTTTCTATAAATCCAGAAGCATTTAAATCTGAGTATTTGATCTCTGCATTTTCTGAAAGACTTCCACTCATAACCAAAGTTGCGTTGAAAAGTCCACTTATATATTTAGCGATTGGAGCTAATTTTTGAACACTGGTCAATTGATTAAATGCCTGAGAAAATTCAAGTTTATTGAGGTCATATTTGAATTCAAACTTTGGGTTGCTCTCATCTTGAGAATTGTAGATACCTTGAAAGATCATTGTGCCGCCCAGTCCTTTGGTTTGGATGTTTTCAAATTCTATAACTTCATCTCTAATGTGTCCATTGGATATGAAATTTGTGAAATTCAAATCGATAAAAGTTAATTGTCCAATATTCGCATCCATATCGATGTCGATATTTTTGGGTACAATAAAGTTTTCATAGGAGGCATTAGTATTTTCAGTTGAAGTTTCGTCTAAGAATTGGTTGAGGTCTAATTTATTAGAGTTAATACTCAATTGACCAGTCAGATTCTCTTCATTATTTAGATAGGCGTAGGCGTTATCGATATTTCCTTTAATCGATAGATCACTATCATTTATTATGGTAGAAAATTGATCTATTACTATTCGATTAGATGACAAATCAGCAGTAAGGGCGTTATCATTAAAAATATAATCTTCATACTCTAATTGATCGATTTCCCCATTCAATCGAAAATTACTAGTACTAATAATTTGTTCTATAGAATCGTCATTTGATTGTTCCTCTATTTTTTGCGATTTCGATTCACCTTGGTTGTCAAGAAGAAATTGGTTTAAGTTAAAACGATTTGATTTGAAGTTAATTTGACCATTCATTGCCTTTTGAGGAAGAAAATAGGCCAGGGGATTATTGATTTGACCATTAAGAAGCAAGTCGTTTTGATCGATATTGATTTTTTCTGTTTTAATATCAATGGATTCAGGACTTGCTTTTATTTTTATTTCGCTTACGCGAATGGGTTTAATTTCTTCGTAATCCATATCTAAATCACTAACTGTTAAATCTCCATCGAATAATATTGAATTATAATTTTCATTTTCAATATCAGACATCCGAGCATCGATCTCAAAATCCGAATCTAAATACCCATTTCTAATGTTTAGACCTTCTGCGGGTAAGCTGTGATTTAATTTTTCTAAGTTGATTTTTCCACGAAGTGCTCCATTGATTTTGGGATCCTTGGCAACTTCGGTAACGATTAACTTTCCTTCTACAGCTTCATCATCTAGTGAAAAATTAAATTTCGGAATCTGAACAGCTAAATTGGAAAGCTTGGCGCTCGAGTTCGAAATATGTACTGAAGCATTGAGATTACTGATGGCATGATCAGCATCCGGAAATTTAAAGCCTGCATCATCAATATCACTAGAGAAACGAAAGGATGGGTATAGTTCTTTTGCGATATTCAGTCTACCATTTACAGTTAAATTAATATCGGCCGATCCACTGGCTTCAACATTGTTGAAGTTTTTTACATATGCATTCGGGATAACCGAAAGAAACCCCTTAAAATCATTAGTAGGACTATTGGCTTTTAACTGGATCAGAATGTCATCCTTTTCCAGAGCAACATCTCCATCAAGGTTTATTAAAAGTTCATTTATATTAAATTGGTTTTTATCAAAGCTGTATTTTTGCTTTGTCATATCCATACTAATAACGGCGTCACCGGCTATTATAGCGTTTTTCAAATAACTCATACTTCCAGAGCTAAGATTTACATCTCTTATATCAGTCTTTGTCTTTAAGTCAAATACACTTTGAGTAAATTCACCACTGCCTTTGTGATTGAGATCGATGAGCTCAATATTTAATTTTGAACTCAGATCATTATAATAGAGCTCCGATTCATTTATTGAGTAATTCTCTAATTTGAAACTTATATCCGAACTCGTCTCTGAAGAGGTATCCTTTGATTTGCTAATATCATAATTGGCTTTACCATTTTTCAATACTCGAACATCCACTTTTGCCTTATCAATATTTAAAGACAACAGTTCTAGTTTTTCTGTGCTTCTTAGAACTGAGAGTAGATCAAAGGAAAGTGCAATGTTTTTTGCTCGTAATAATTCTGTTCCTATAAATTCATTTGTACCAGTAATGCTCAAGTTCTCTAATGATATTTGGGCATTGGGAAAACTCTTAATTAAGGAGAGCGAAGCATTGTCAAAATCAACCTTGGCTTCAACGTTATCATTGATTTCTTGCTTTATGATCTTTAAAATTTCATCTTCAAATAAAAGAGGAATCAGAATGAGAGCAATAATGAAAAGAGTTATTACAATTCCTAGAATTTTAAAAAGCGATTTTATTTTCTTCATAAGCCAATTGGATATTAAGTGCTCTTTGGATTTTTGATCTTTCAGAGTTAAATGTAGTTTAAAAACGTTTGATTGTGTTCAATCATTAAACAATAGCCTAAATTAATGTATAATTAACGTAAAATAAGGGATATTGAAGCAACAAGAAAAACTGTTGATTAGGATTTTTTATGCATATTTGACTCTATGAATATCAACGGAATAGAACATATTCTCTCAATAGAAGATTTAAAAATAGATTTTAAATCAAATGGGCAAATGAATGAGGCAGTTAAGGGAATTTCATTTGATCTATCTTCCGGGCAAATTCTGGGTATTGTAGGAGAATCTGGTTCTGGAAAATCTGTGAGTTGTTTATCTCTTTTGCAACTTTTAAATGCTCCTCCCGCAATAATAAGTGGCGCTGCGATCTATAGAGGTGCGAAAAAGCCATTAAATCTTCTTTCGTTAAAAGATCATGAAATTGAGAAAATTAGAGGAGCTGAAATTTCCATGATTTTTCAAGATCCTTTGAGTTCTTTGAATCCTACTGTTCGTTGTGGGAAACAAGTACAAGAAGCTATATTGATACACTCTGATTTATCAAAGGAGGAGGCGAAGGCCAAGGTTCTAAGTCTTTTTGATAAAGTGAAACTTGGAGATTGCAAAAGAATATATGATTCTTATCCGCATCAATTGTCTGGAGGTCAAATACAGAGGATTATGATCGCAATGGCTATATCTTCAGAGCCTAAAATTTTAATTGCTGACGAGCCCACCACTGCATTGGACGTCACAGTCCAAAAAGAAATATTAAAACTCATAAAAGAAATACAAACCGAATTACAAACCGCAATAATTTTTATTTCCCATGATCTAGGAGTTGTTCATCAAATCGCCGATGAAGTAATCGTAATGAATCAAGGGGAAATTGTCGAAAGAGGAAAGACAAAAGAGATATTTAGTTTTCCTCAAAATTCTTACACAAAAGGATTGATAGCTTGCAGACCTCCACTGAATAAGAGATTAAATATTTTGCCGACCATTCGTGATTTTGATGGGAAAAGCTCCGAAAGCTTTGGTCGCGAAAATGAAATATCTCATTCTGATTTCTCGGAGCGAATCAATGAATTGGAAAAGAGAGAAGACATTGTAAAAGTATCTAAATTAAATACCTGGTATGTAAAGGATACCACTTTTTGGGGTAAACCCAAGACGTA
>JAHDCZ010000003.1:0-8759 GCA_020629615.1 Saprospiraceae bacterium | reverse complement strand
AATTAAATACCTGGTATGTAAAGGATACCACTTTTTGGGGTAAACCCAAGACGTACACCAAAGCAGTCAAAAATGTAAGTTTTTCTATTAAAAAAGGTGAGACCATGGGATTGGTGGGAGAGTCTGGTTCTGGAAAAAGTACTTTAGGCATGAGTGTTTTAAATTTAATTCCCAATAATTCTGGACATGTATTTTTTAATGGTCGTTCGGTTTTTGATTTGGATAAGAAAGAGATGAAGAAGATGAGGAAGCATTTTCAGATTATTTTTCAAAATCCTTATGCTTCTTTAAACCCGAGAATGAAAATTGGAGAAGCCATTCTCGAACCTATGCAAGTACATCGATTACACCATAATGCAAGTTCACGTAAAGAGAAGGTGCATGAATTACTAAACTTGGTTGGATTGGACTCAGATCATTATCGAAGATACCCGCATGAGTTTTCAGGTGGTCAGAGGCAAAGAATCAGTATTGCACGTACTTTGGCAGTGGAGCCACAATTTATTGTTTGTGATGAGTGTGTTTCAGCACTTGATGTTTCGGTGCAAGCACAAATTTTAAATTTGTTGAAAGAATTGCAACAGGAATTTAATCTTAGTTATTTGTTCATTTCTCATGACTTATCAGTCGTAAAACATGTTAGTGATCACATTATGGTGATGAACAGAGGAGAAATTGTCGAGTTTTCAGATGCAGAGTCAATCTATAATAATCCTCAAAATGAGTACACCCAGCGTTTAATTGATTCTATTCCCAAAATTATTTAATTAATGATGTAACTTTTATTCAAAAGGCTACGTTATGTAATTATGTAAGGATTTTGCTGATCTAAAACATAATAACCTCAACTTCTATGCCGCACCATATAATGAAAACAAGCTTTCCCAGAAAGGTTTTTTGGGTACTTTCGATTTCTTTCAGTTTATTTTGTTACACCTTTCTTTCGAGTCATGTTCAAAATGTGCAGCATCTCTATAAAAAAGAATCAGTGAAAATTGAACAACATGAAGTCAATGTACTTCCGGATATTAAGTTTGTTCAAATGGTTTTTGAAGAACTATCCAAAGCTATTAATGTTAATTTTTAATTTTATAACCATTCAATAGCTCTTTAATATTCATTTTTCGCTTTCCAGCTAATTTAACTTCTGTAAGATCAATGTAACCATCAGCACATTGAAAGGAAAGATAATTCTTGTTGTCAGTCAAAATTTTATCTAGACCATCATTTGTCGAATCCACCGCTTTGTAAATGATAATTTTCTTACCATGCAAATAGGTAAAAGCTCCAGGATAGGGACTAAGTCCTCTGATTAAGTTTAAGACATTTTTTTTATTTTGATTGAAATCAATTTCACAATTTTCAGCATTTAATTTTGGGGCTTTGGAAATTTTAGATTCATCTTGTCTAGTATATTGGATCTCACCTATTTCAATTCGTTGTACAGTTTCTAATACAGTCGTTGCTGCGAGATACATCATTTTATTGTGGATTGTTCCTGCAGTGTCAATTGAAAGAATAGTTAATTCCTTTTGAAGGACGATATCTCCTGTGTCAATTGCATGCTTTAATTTGAATGCGGTAACCCCAGTCTTTGTTTCGCCATGGATTACCGCCCAATTTATTGGTGCCGCACCTCGATATTTTGGTAAGAGTGATCCATGCAGGTTGTATGTCCCATGTTTTGGCATGTTCCAAACAGCCTCAGGTAGCATTCGAAAAGCAACAACGATCTGTAGGTCTGCTTTCAAGGATTCAAGTTCTTTTAAGAATATTGGAGACTTTAAATTTTTAGGTTGTAATAATTTCAAACCTTGTTTTATTGCATATTTTTTGACCGCCGATTCCAATAATTGTTTGCCACCTCGACCTCCCAATTTGTCAGTTGCTGTGATTACACCAACTATCTCATATCCGGATTGATGTAGAATTTGTAGGGAAGGAACAGCAAAATCTGGTGTTCCCATGAATATTATCCTCATATAAATTAAAAAAGTATTAAATATGCCGCTAAGCTAGAAACATATGAGCTATTATGAAGATATTTATGCTTTTAAAACTATAAATGAACATATAATACCTTTTATCTAAAGTTAATTCAATGAAAAATTTACTCGTAATTTTTATTTGCTGTTTTGCAATAACTACTCAAGCCCAAATAGTTAAAATTGATGGATATGCTTATGAATCTGGGAATAGAGGATATCTAAATCAAGTTGAAGTAAAGCTTATTGATCCACTGACAGATGATGTATTGCAAACTGTTTATTCTGATATTGATGGACATTTTGTACTGGAAGCTACAGGAATGACTGATTATAAATTGATTTGCACTAAAGAGCTTTTTCATGATTTCGAAATACCTGTGAGTTTGAAATCAAAAACTGAGTTTATTAAAGCAGAAATGAAAAGAGCTCCTGGTTATATTTTTGAAATCACCATGGCTGAGAAACGAGAGGAAGAGGGGATTGCCGTTGATGCCATCCGAGGGGCATTAATTGAAGTATATAATAATACAACCAAAAAGGAAATAATGGTTTTGAAAGACCACCCTCATCCTGATTTTAAACTAAATATGAACAAGGGAAATCATTATACTATAATGATTAGAAAGGAAGGGTATCTAGCGAAAAGAATGGAAGCTTTTGTCAACGTACAGGGTTGCATTTTATGTTTTGAAGGAATCGGAGACGTACAACCAGGCGTATCAGATAATTTAACGGAAGGCAATCTCATGGGAACGCTTCTAGCAAATGTCGAATTGGAAAAACTCTATGAAGGAAAAAAGATGCAAATTGATAATATCTATTATGATTTGAATAAGGCTAATATTCGGCCTGATGCAGCGAAGGAACTTGATAAAGTTATTTTATTTCTCAAAGACAATCCTAGGTTGAATGTGAGCTTGGGTTCACACACGGATGCAAGAGGTACCTCTGAGTCCAATATGAACCTTTCACAACGAAGAGCAAAGTCAGCAGCTGAATATTTGATTATGAAAGGAGATATGGATAAGAAACGAATTAGTTACGTAGGGTATGGGGAAACTCAAATTATAAATCGCTGTACCAATGGGGTGGAATGTACTGATCAAGAACACGAACAAAATCGAAGAACAGAATTAGAAATACTGGAAATAACTGCTGATGAGGGATTCAAAAGTTTGCTTCAAATGAAAAAGGATGAAGAAATGGAAGCCTTGATTCTCGAATTAACCAATCAGGAGATTATTGAAGTGCCAAAGGATGCTCCTGCACCTCCGACCGACGAGGATAAAATTGATGAAGAGCCCTTATTTGAAGACCATGATGAATTAGAAGAAACATCGATTGAAAAGAAGGAATCAAACCCAGAGATTAAGGAAAAGATAGATGGAGAACATGTTGAAATAGAAGAGCAACCTGTTTTTGAAGATCATGAGGTGGTGGAAGAAATCGTAGAGGTAAAAGATGACATATTAGAAGAGCCACAGGTTTTGGTTGAAACTTCTGAGATCTCATTGAAAAACAAAGGAATCAACGGTCATAAAATTGTAATTCATTTTACCAATATCCCTCTTCCCAAAGATCATGAAATTTTTGAAAAACATGCCCAAGTGGATTTGTTTTATACTGAAAATAAGAATATACTTTATTTAGTCGGAGAATTTGATACTAGAAGTGAGGCAGAAAATTTTTTGAAAAATGTTTTGTCAAATGATTACCCCAATGCTTATGTTGCAAGCTTTGAAAATGGTATTCGTATTAGGGACTAATGAGCTTATAATCTTTTAGTCTTTTTGGAGATTGGGATAGGTTTATTTTGAACCCGATACTTGATAAATTCAATGTCTGGTCAGCCAGATGTATTGGTTCATGACCGGCTTTCAAACTGAGATCATCACTAACATCAAATTTCATGAGATGTCGATCCACAAAGGCATCTAAAATGGTGATCAAGTGGGCGATTCCGAGATAAACGTAGCCATATTCCATCTTTTGTCTAAAGTCATCTCTTCTTAGCTTCACATTATTCGCACTCGTGTAGCCTCTAAAGTTAGACCCTGGGTTGTCAAGGAGATAGAAGAAACCATCATTATAGTCATTGTATAAATTCTGATAATACCTAGCATAAAAAAAAGCTCCTACATCTAAACCGATTGCGATAGGAACTTTCCAGTACCTTTTATTGTAAAGTTGACCTCCTCCGGGTACTAGTAATGAATAGAGCGCGGCTTTCCCTGGCTTCCCTTGGAAAATTTGAAAAAATCCATTTCTTTGAGGTTTTTTTACGACTTCCGTCGAATCGGATTTTGGATTAACATTATTTGCATCAAGCTGTTGTCGCTGAGCTTGAGAATAATTGAAGCATAGTAAAAAGAATATGAAAGAAACTATTTTGTACATAATTATTACTATGAAAACGAAGTATTCTTAGAAATGTTACCACAGTAATTAATCATCCAAGAAGCTCTCTATTAATTGATTCAGTTGCTCATCATTTTTAAACTTGAAGCTAATACTTCCTTTACCAGATTTATCCCTAGTTATCATCACTTTATGATTGAATCTGTGACTTATTTGGTCTTTTATTTTTGCTAGTTCTGGAGGTAAGGATGAGGTATTGGCACGAAGATCATTGGTTGTTCTTTCGAATCTGGTATTGATCCATTTTTCCAAAGCTCGAACTGACATTCCTTTTGATATTGTTTCATTAAACGCGATTAATTGAATGCCTTTGTCCTCAATACCAGCTAATGAACGTGCATGTCCCATGGACAATAGATTTTCTTTAACAGCCTTTTGAATTGGTGGCGGAAGTTTTAATAGCCTTGTATAATTGGTTATGGTACTTCTATTCTTTCCAACTCTTGAAGCAAGTGATTCATGCGTTAATTGACATTCATCAATTAATCTTTGATAAGAAATTGCTACCTCAATGGCATTAAGATCTGCTCTTTGGATATTTTCAACCAAAGCCATTTCCAACATTTCTTGGTCATTGGCTTCTCTAATATAGGCTGGTAATTCTTCTAAACCGGCTTTTTGAGATGCTCTAAAGCGACGTTCTCCCGAAATTAATTGAAATTGATTTCCTCCAATTTTCCTTAAGGTAATAGGCTGAATAAGACCATATGTTTTTATAGAATTAGCCAACTGATCTAACTCTTCATCGTTAAAATAGTTTCTTGGTTGAAAAGGGTTGACTTCAATGTTTTTTATGAGAACCATACGTACCGTTCCCAATGAAGATTTTTCGTTTTCGGAAGCAGATACGGGTGATTCTATATTCCCTAAAAGTGCTCTTATTCCTTTTCCAATTTCTTTCTTTTTTCCCATAATTTAGGAGCTTAATTCTTTTTTGAAAATCGGATCATTATTTTTTTTCAGAAACTCATCCGCAAGACTTAAGAAATTTGAAGATCCTTTGCATCCGGCATCGTACAAAATGACTGGCAATCCAAGGCTCGGTGATTCTCCAATTTTAGAATTTCTATGGATAATGGTTTCAAAGATATAATCATTTACCATTTGATGAACCTCTTTCACAACCATCTTCGCCATTCTTAATCGACTATCATACATAGACAGGATGAGTCCTTCTATTTCTAATTTAGGATTTAAAGAAGATCTGATTAATTCTATGGTGTTTTTTAGTTTTCCGAGACCTTCAAGAGAAAATATTTCGCACTGTACCGGAATAAGTACGGAGTCCGCAGCGGTAAGAGCGTTGATCGTAATTAGACCCAGGGAAGGGAGACAATCAATTATTACATAATCATATCGATCTTTTAAACTGTCAATGAAATGTTTCATTGCAAATTCACGATTTTCTTTTTCGACCAATTCTATTTCTGCTCCAACCAAATCTATAGAAGAAGGAATTACATCTAAGTTTGGCGTTTCAGATTTTACTATTGCTTCAATTGGATTAATTTTATCCACCAAGCAATCATAAGAATCATGAATTATTTGTGACTCTTTTAGCCCTAATCCAGAAGTTGCGTTTGCCTGAGGATCGGCATCAATGAGTAAGACTTTTTTATCCAAAATCGCTAGTGATGCTGCTAAATTAATGGCAGTCGTCGTTTTTCCTACGCCACCTTTTTGATTGGCTATTGCTATTACTTTACCCATGCCTAAATTTCAATGATTTCTCCTATTTCTGGTAGTATTAAAGTTTTGTCCTTTGAGTGGAAAGCTTCTTTTACTTTAGAATGATCGATCTTAATCAACTCAAAGGTATCAAAATGGCAGCCGATTATCTTATTACATTCAATAAAATCACTTGCAATTATGGCATCTTCATATCCCATCGTAAAATTATCTCCAATTGGAAGTATCGCTGCATCTAATTTAGGACACATTAGGGGGATTAATTTCATGTCTAGCGTAAGTGCAGTATCGCCAGCAAAATATATTGAAGTTGATTGGTCGTATAATACAAATCCGACAGGATTCCCTGCATATGTTCCATCGGGAAGAACACTTGAATGAACAGCATTTACCATTTTAATCGTGCCAAAATTAAATTTCCATTTACCTCCATGATTCATTGGGTGACCCTTGATTCCTTTACTACCATAATAACTCACAATCTCATAATTTGAAATTATCGTAACATCTGAGTTTAGAGCAATTTGTTCGACATCTGCAACGTGATCTTGATGACCATGTGATAGCAGTAAATAGTCTGGCTTAATGTTTAAATTATGGAATTTACTTGCCAATGGATTTCCCTTGATCATTGGATCTATAAGTAATTTGGCTCCATTCCATTGGACAAGAAAGGTACTTTGTCCCAAATATTGTAGTTCCATCTTTTTTGTCGTAAAGATAAAAATCACATTTTACTTTAGGGTTCAAGTAGAATCTAAGTTTAAATAGTTTATATCTCTAAATATAAAAGAGGCTGTCATTTTGGGACAGCCTCTTCTTCAATCATAATTCTTAAGGATGGATATGCATTTACTGAATGATCAATCTTTTTGATTTTTGCTCACCATCCGAACTTAATATCGTTACAAAATAGATTCCAGAAGTCAAATCTTCTATACTTATTTCGTTACCATTGATCGCAAAATTACTTATTGATTTTACGATTTCTCCCCGAGAATTGCGAATAGTGAGTTCTACCGAATTATCTTCAAACTCGGATCTAAAGTTTACTCTTTGACTGGCAGGGTTTGGAAACATTTCAAAGTCTAAAGATGGATTATTGATATTAGAGCTACCAAATAATTCAACTGCGTGGTTTTGAGCTTTCTCATCATTGCGAGACCCAACAGTTCTTTCATCAGGATTGTCATCTTTGAAGTCCCCAGCACCTACAACATAGAGGCAATAATCCTCTGTTTCTCCATGAGCGAAACTTTCGCAAGGAGATGTAGGATATGAACCAAGTTTCATCGCTACTCTCATATCTACTTGTCCATTCCATAAAATTGAAGGCATGGCAACGAAACCAGTTAATGTGCCGGTTCCAGCACCGTAAGCCATAAACTCATCGGCATCATTATAATCTCCATCCATGTTCCAATCCATCCAAATTTTCCAATATGCCATCTGAGGACCAGGAGCTCCAAACCCTGGAGTTAAAGTGATTGGATAGGATTGTGATGGACTTATCTCTGTACATATACTTGTGAAATCTGCGTATCCACCGTTGTTCCCTGAAATGTTATTGATAGTGTTGAAACCAAATTGGTGAATATGTGCATACATAGAATTTATTCCACCCGAATTACATAAATCGGGAATGATAGTAATGTCAAATGAACAAGTATCCGCATTACCACAATTGTCATATGCTGCATATGATATGGTTGTTTCGCTTCCAATAGGGAAAAATGATCCACTCACAGGCCCGGAAATTTGATGTACTTGAGTACATCCAGGAATTTCCATGATGTATTCTAATGGTTTGTTATTGTATTGATCATTCCATTGTCCATCACTCATCAATTCAACATAATCTTGATTATTGTTATAGTCATTTGGCTGTCCAGGATACCAATTTGTATATGTCAAATCGTCTCCATTCGTCCAATTAAATATACCTTCCTCAATATGGTCACTCAAACCAATATAAGCCGACTGATTTACTAGAATATTTGCTAAAAATTGATTCTCTTCCGCAGAATTAATTGAAGCCAAGTATCCACCATTACTTGCACATACCGCTTGAGCATTAGGCCATAGATCTTGTCCTATTGAACAATAATAGTGACTACCATTTAGATTCCCCATATAAACAAATCCAGGGATCGGTTCTCCTTCTACACATCCCTGATTACAACAAGAAAATGCTTTGGGAGTATCCCAGTTTACAATGTATCCCGATCCAGGGCAGGATAATGTGACATCATTTGGGCATTCAATCGAGATATCTGATTCAACATTAATTGTAAATTCACAATATTCAACATTACCACATGGATCAGTAATTGTGTATTTTATATCAGTACTACCAATTGGAAACACCGATCCATTTTGAGGACCAGTAGTTTGAATCACTGACATGCAAGGGATTTCAACAATATATTCTAAAACTGAATTAGTATATTGATCATTCCATTGACCATTATTCATCATTTCAACATAATCTTGATCATTGTTGTAGTTGTTGGGTTGTCCAGAATACCAATTAGTGTAAGTGACGGGTTCACCATTTACCCATTCAAAAATGCCTTCTGAATTGGCATCAGAAAGTCCTATGAAAGCTGTTTGATTGATTAATTGATTAGCCAGAAATTGATTTTCTTGAGCAGAATTTATAAC
>JAHDCZ010000071.1 GCA_020629615.1 Saprospiraceae bacterium | reverse complement strand
GAATACGACAATATGATGGAATTCACATTCGCCACGATTGATGGGGCTTCTGGCTACCAATCGCAGAACATTGGTGGTGCGATAATTAAAGGATTAGAAATAAGCTTGGCTGGTCAATCTAAAATATTTAGCCTTCCGCTGAATTGGATAGGCGGGTATACATACATTGATCCTAAGTATAAAGATTTTAATTCGCAATTACAAGAATCTAGTTCTTATTGGATTGATTTAGATATACCTGGAAATATAGCAGGAGTTCAAGATGCCAACGAACCTTCAGAAAACTTTCTTAAGTATCGATCCAAACATAATTTTAAAATGGATGTTGAAACTGGTTATCAAGGATTTAGAGCAGGTGTATCTGTGAGACAAACTAGCCATATGCTAGCTATTGATCGACAATTGGGTTTGTTCGCTCAAATATCTCAGTATAGAGAATTCAACAATCAAGGCTACCGAGTTTGGGATGCTAGAATCTCTTATGAACGATACGGTGCCAAATTATCTTTCCTTTTGAATAACTTTCTCAATGAAGAGTATACGGTTCGCCCGGGATTATTGGAAGCGCCCAGAAATTATGCGGTGAGACTGGATTATAAGTTTTAACACATATTAAATATTTCTTTAATATATTTGATTTGTTTTTTCTATGACAATAAGTGAATAGGAGAGACCATAAATTTATGAAGTGATTTAAAATCGTATGTTAAAACGATTTGGAAGTACTTGTAATTCAGATCGAAGCTATTTTCGGAGTTCATAGCATTCGCCATGGGCAAAGCAAAAACTGATGAGATGGGTTTCAATGACTTGCAAAGGAATGAACAATATGTTGTTAATTCACTTCTATATTCTAACATGTAAATCAATGAATCAAATGACGATTATTAGCATTCTTATGTCACTTTGCCTTCTATCTTGTAAAGAAGGATCCAAACCTTCCTTGGAGAAAAATCAAGCCGTTCTTGAGCTTGTAAAACCCACAGATTCTATAGACATTTCGGAAAAAACATTGGATGAAAATCCAAAAGAAGAAATAGAAGCGACTCCTGAAGAGCCTGTAATAAAGAAAGCTGAACACAAGGCCGCCACCCTAAACAACAAAACTTCTAAAGGCCAAGAAAAAAGCTCTATTCCTAGTCCCGTCGAAAAAGAAAAAAATACTTCAACAGCTGAAAAGATTGAATTCAAAAATGAGGAACCAGAAATTATTCCCGAATTAGATAGGCTTGTCAAAGAAGAAACGACACATAATTCTAATCCAGTTTTTAGTGAAATCGAAGAAACTAATGTTGAGGACAACTCAGAAATTGAGGAAATTAAAGAAAATAAACCAGAAGCAATATTGAAGTTTTCTCACGCAGCGCTCGATCGATTGTTGAAAAAATATGTTTCCGAAAAAGGAAATGTAAATTATAAGGGCATGAAAGCAGAGGAAGGAGTATTAGATGCTTATCTTCTGACCCTAAAAAATAATCCAGTACAAGCGCATTGGTCACGCGAAGAAAAATTGGCCTACTGGATCAATGCCTATAATGCGTTTACACTAAAATTGATCTTAAAAAACTATCCGCTAAAACAAATCACAGATCTTCATAATGGGAAGCCATGGGACCTTAAATGGATTGAGTTAGGATCAAAGACCTATTCTTTAAATGATATTGAAAATGGAATCATTCGACCAGAATTTAATGAACCTCGGATTCATTTTGCCGTTAATTGTGCGGCCAAATCTTGTCCACCATTACTAAACATGGCTTGGACAGCAGAGAATTTAGAATCAAATCTTGAAAAACAAACGATTGCTTTTATCAATAATTCTGATTTTAATACAATTAACGATAATCAATTGGTACTCTCTAAAATTTTTGAATGGTATGCCGATGATTTTGGAGATGTAAAAACGTACATTATGCGTTTTAGTAAAACATCAATTAACTCCAGCACGAAAATTACATACAACGAATACAACTGGGCCTTAAATAATTAAGTCATTTGAGATTTAAACAAAAAGAGGAAACTTGGCTGACAAGTTTCCTCTTTTTTATTGGATTAAAGTAGATTCCTATAGATTCGGGATTCTAAGCATTTGTCCAGGGTAAATTTTATCAGGATGCTCTAACATCGGCTTATTAGCCTCAAATATTGCATTGTACTTCATAGGATCACCATAGTGCGCCTTGGCAATTTTTGATAGTGAGTCTCCCGCTTGGACCGTATAAAAAGTAGATTTTGGTTGCTCAACAACGGACAAGCGATCATCAACCGCTGCAATTCCGCTTACGTTTCCAACCATTAAAATGACTTTTTCTTTGTCTTCGAGACTTCCTGTCTGACCAAAAACGATCGCCATGTCATCTTTGCATTCAATTGATAAACCCTCAACTTCTACACCTGAGCCCTTTACAATAGAGGCTAATAACTCTCCTCGGTAGGCGTCCATCTCAGCTGCTTTTGCTGCATCCGCAGCTGCAGCTGCATCATTTTTGTCTGCTTCTCTCGATAAAATTTTAGAACCAGCATTTTTTAAAAAAGAAAATAATCCCATTAGTATTTAATTTGTTTTGTGATAAAATGGAGTTGGATGACAATCGTCGATAATTTCAACTGTCCAACATGAAAGATAACTCATAATTAATAAAAAAAATTCCTTCAACGTGATTTTTTGCTCAGAAGCTAATATATACGCTAAAACATTTATATTTGCGGAGTTTTTGAGGAAGCAATTTTAAATATATAAATAATGCAAGGTAAAGGACTTATAAAATTATTCTTAATTCTATTGATACTGGTTAGTATTGTTCAGTTTTTATACTTAATCCCAACCAATAGAGTAGAAAAAGCAGCGGATAACCATGCGACAGCAATAGCAGCAAATGCATCGGACGAAAAAAGATCCCAAGTCTTTAAAGATGAAAGAATGAAATATCTTGATTCTCTTTCGGACGAAACCATTTTTTCTATTCCTTTATTAAAGTCGTATACCTACAATGAATTAAAAGCACAGCAATTGGCTTTTGGTCTAGATCTTAAAGGAGGTATGAGCGCTGTTCTGCAGGTGGATTTGAAAGATATGTTAATCGCTCTCTCTAATAATAATAAAGACAGAACCTTCAGAGATGCTTTAGATAACGCTGAAAAAGCGCAAGCCAACGCGCAGTCCAATTTTGTAACACTTTTTGCAGATGAATATCAAAAAATTGCCAATGGTAAGAAGTTGTCTAAAATATTTGATCGAGCTCCCTCGATTGGCGATGATATCAACCTTGAAACGAGCGATGGGGAAGTAGTACGTATATTAAGAACAAAAGCCAAAGAAACCGTTAAGTTGACTTTTGAGCGATTGAAACAACGTATTGATGGTTTAGGTGTTGCTCAACCTAATGTATCACTGGATGATACAAGAGATATGATTATGGTTGAAGTACCTGGTGTTGATAACCCAGAGCGTATTAGAAGCATGATCACTACAGCGGCCAAGTTGGAGTTTTGGAACGTGTACCAAGCAAATGATCCGGGAATTACAGCCGCATTTACAGCTGCTGATGCAAAATTGAAGGCAATGTTGGCAGGGACAGATGTTGAATCCCAAGAAGCTAAGTTTGACACGATTTATGAGATGCAATACGACACCCTTGGAAATGTGGTGGATTCTGTAATGAGCATTCAAGAAAATACTGATTTATTTAATAATTCTGGTCCTTTACTTTCTTCGCTTTCGCTGAATGGTTTAGGTGGAACTATGCCATATGCCAGACCTGTCATGGGATTAGTGGATAAAAATAAGAGAGCGAGTGTAATGGCCAATTTGAATAAGCCAGAAATCAAAGCTCTATTCCCAAGTGATAGTGAATTCAGATGGTCTAAAAAGCCATACGTTGACTATAATACCAAAGAAGTGACCAAACAGTATGAGCTTTATATGATTAAAAAGCAAATTGGTACTGATAAGGCACCCTTGGAAGGTGATGTAGTTACTGGTGCCTCTCAATCACCAGATCCAACAACTGGAGAAATCGGTGTTACTTTAAGAATGAATCCTAAAGGCGCCAAGAAGTGGGCAGATATGACTACTAAAGCGGCAGCAGATAATCAAAGATCAATTGCTATAGCTTTAGATGATGAGATATCTACTGCACCAAGTGTTAATAATGCCATCACTCAAGGTGTCTCTTCTATTACTGGAAATTTTACAGTGCAGGAGGCCGTTGATTTATCCAATGTTTTAGAAATCGGTAAGTTGCCAGCAGGTGTAACCATTGTACAAGAATCTACAGTAGGACCTACTTTAGGAGAAAAAAATATTAAAGCATCTAGAAATTCTTTGATTGCAGGAGTATTATTGGTCATGCTCTTCATGGTATTATATTATGGTGGAGCGGGTATCGTATCCATCATAGCCTTATTGGCGAATATCTTCTTCATTTTTGGAGCATTAGCTTCCTTCGGTACAGTGTTAACTGTTCCAGGTGTGGCAGGTATTGTATTAACCATCGGTATGGCTGTGGATGCCAATGTAATCATCTATGAAAGAATTCGAGAAGAATTACGATCTGGAAAATCTTTGTTGGCATCGATTAATGATGGTTTTAAATATTCATATTCGGCGATCATTGATGCTAACGTAACAACCATTTTGGTGGCTATCGTTTTGGCTTATTTTGGATTAGGACCGATTAAGGGATTTGCCATTGTATTAATTATTGGTGTGCTTTCATCATTATTTACGGCAGTTCTTCTAGGACGATACATCATTGAGTGGTGGACAGGTAAAGACAAAAGTATTTCTTTCTGGACTGGATGGTCTAAGAACATGTTTGCTAATATGAAAATCGACTGGATCGGAAAACGTAAAATTGCTTACGTCATCTCTACTGTGTTTATTTTAGGAGGATTGGCTTCAATCTTTACCAAAGGATTTGATCTTGGAGTCGATTTTCAGGGAGGATACCAATACACGGTACAGTTTGACAAAGATGCAGATGTAAATCGAGAAAACCTTGCTGCTGGATTAACGGATATCTTTAAATCACCACCAGTGGTGAAAGCTGTGGATACTGATAATACTTACAATATCACTACAAAGTTCATGATTGATAACACCGCTGAAGATGCTCAGGATCAGGTAATGGAAGCTCTATACAACGGTGTTAAAACAATTACCGGGACGAATGTTTCTTTGGATGCATTTAAAGCCTCAGATAGTGATAGCGGTACCAAAGTGATCAGTTCGACCAAAGTAGGTCCAACGATTGCGGATGATATTAAAAGAAGTTCGTTTAAAGCAGGTGTATTCGCCCTATTGCTAATCTTCTTATACATTTTCTTGCGATTTAATAAATGGCAATATAGTTTAGGAGCGGTTTCTGCATTGTTTCACGATTCTTTAATCGTACTCGGGTTATTTTCAATTTTATGGGGAATATTACCATTCTCAATGGAAATCGATCAGGCCTTTATCGCAGCTATCTTGACAGTTATCGGGTATTCGATCAACGATACGGTGGTTGTATTTGATAGAATTAGAGAATATCTAGGGATTTATACGAATAAATCAACGGATGAAGTTCTTAATATGGCAATCAATAGTACTTTTAGTAGAACAGTTATTACTTCTTTAACTACATTGTTTGTGATTTTGATTTTATTTGTTTTTGGAGGAAGTAGTATCAAAGGATTTGCATTTGCATTGTTGATTGGTGTTTTAGTGGGTACCTATTCTTCAATTTTCGTTGCAACACCGATTGTGCGAGATTTGGCCAAAGAATTAAAAGCAAAACCAACGAAGACTACAAGTTCGAAAGAGAGCTTTTCAAGAAGGAAGAAAGATTAATTCGGCTTAAAGCCAAAAAAAATATAAAGTGGATGTAAGAACTAAATCTTATATCCACTTTTTTTTTGAATATCTTTTAAAACTTTTCGTTATTGTAGTACTAATCTTAAACTTGTGATTCAAAAGTCATTTTTATATCTGTTTATCCTTCTATTTTTCTCTTGTACTTATACCCAAAAGATTAATACCGGACAGGGTGCCTATGACTTAAAACAATATGCCATTGCGATCGATTATTTGACTGAAGAGTATGGAGAGGCCAAGCAATCTGAGCAAAAGGCTAGTATTGCTTTTTTATTGGGCAAGTCCTATCAATATACCAATAATGATCAGCAGGCTCTTAACTGGTTTAATAAGTCGGTTGGACATGAGAATAGCACCGATGCTTTGCGAGAATTGGCGTTTGCCTATAAAAAATTGGAAAATTACCCCGCAGCGATTTCTAATTTTGAAAAACTTCAGAATCGACTGGGAAAGAATGCCCAAATCACCAGAGAGATTAATATTTGTAGACAAGCGATCGGTTTCTTTGAAAAAGATGATCGATATGAATACACAACCACGGCATTAGGATTTAATTCTGCTTATAATGATTATGGTTTAACACGCTATGGTGAGTTTCTAGTATTCACTTCTGATCGTAATGAATCTGAGGGAGATGCGCTTTACAATTGGACTGGAAATAGTTTTTCGGATTTATACCTTGCCGCTCCTGATGGCGCGCAACCCCAGCCCTTTGATGCTGATTTGAATACTGATTTTAACGAAGGAACTGCTTGTTTTAGTCAAGATTTGGATGAAATGATTTTTACACGATGCTATGCAGAAACAGACGGAGATGAGTATTGTAAATTAATGAGAAGCTTCAAGGAAGATGGTATTTGGTCAGAGCCAAAAGTTTTGAATTTTGTTCGAGACGGCATCAATTATGGTCATCCTTGTTTTATTGAAAACGATGATGTTTTGGTCTTTGCTTTACAAAAGAAGGGCAGTAAAGGATTTGATTTGTATTACTCTGAAAGAACTCGTAAAAATTGGTCTCAACCTGCTCCCTTGCCTGATCAAATCAATTCGCAAGGAAACGAGAAATTCCCGACATCTCATGGTGATACCTTATTCTTTTCTTCGGATTATTGGCCTGGGATCGGAGGCTTTGATATTTTCATGACCGTTCTTGATAATGGAGAATGGAGTAATCCTGTCAATTTGAAATCACCGATCAATTCTGGAGCTGATGATTTTTCATTCATCTTGAAAAACGATTCGCGTCAAGCGCAAACGGAAATGAGTGGCTATTTTAGTTCCAATCGAAACATTTCAAAAGGCGACGATATCTTTTATTTCGAAAAAAGGATCAAAGAAAATATTGAAATAATAGAAGAGCCCAAGGAGGAACCGAAGGATTCAATTCAAGTGTTTTTAGCGGTAAAAGTAGTCGCGATGGAATTAGAAGATCCGACCAATCCACAATCTGAAGTAATCGACAAAATTCCCTTAAATGATGCAACAATCGTAATTGATAGACTAAATAATCAAAAATTTCAAACCGATAATAAGGGAATTTTGATTCAAGAAATTGCTCCAGATGGTCGTTATCGTCTAAAGGTTTCCAAGGAAAATTATTTAAGTAAGACCAAAGACATCAATACTAATTCCATCGATTATAACCAAAAGGATAAATCGTATACCATCAATGTTGAAGTAGTTTTGGATCGATTAATCAAGAATGAAGAAATTGTATTGAAGAATATATATTATGATTTTGATCGTTGGGAAATCAGAGAAGATGCTCAGCCTTCTTTGAATGAACTAGCCAAAATTTTGAAAGATAATCCAGAAATAAAGATTCAATTAGCATCTCATACGGATTGTCAGGGAAATGATGCTTATAATTTAAATCTTTCTCAAAAAAGAGCACAGTCAGCAACAGATTTCATCGTCCAAACAGGAATAGCCTCATCTCGGATTCAAGCACTTGGATATGGAGAAACAGCACTCATCAATCAATGCAAATGTCGAGATTGTTCGGAGGAAGATCACCAAGAAAACCGGAGAACAACTTTTAAAATTATTGATTAGATTTTGATGATTTTTTTAGATATGATTTGATCTTTGACGGACAGTTTGATCAAATACAATCCCGCATTTAATTTGGACAAATCGAGCTGCATACCTAATTGGTTTTTCGTGGAGCCATAATTTACAGTCTGTCCATTATAGTCTAATACTTCAAGGATTTCAAAATCAGTACCAAAGGGATTTGTTATTAGAATCAGGCCTTCACTTGGGTTTGGATACAAACTAAAATTGATTTCTGGATTCAAACCGGATATTGATGTGATTTGATCAACAAAGATCATGGTGTCCAAACTACATTGATTGGAATCTGTGACGGTCAGAAAATAATTGCCAGTACTTAATCCATCAATTTGATTTGTCATATTAGAATTACCATCCCATTCGTATGTGTAATCAGGGGTTCCTCCGGTAGGGTTGACAGTAATCACACCATCTTGATCATTATTATTTTCTGGCGAAGTATTGATATTTACGGATAATGGTTCTGGCGAACTTATCTCTATGGCTTGAGTACTTGTTTCACATCCATTACTATCGATTACGGTGCATCGATATTCTCCGTTGATCAAATCAAACAGTTCTGTATTCATTTCTCCACTTTCCCACAGAATATCAAACGGGGCTGTGCCACCAACGATTTGGGTAGAAATATAAGCCTCAGCATCACCAAAGCATTTATTGTTTCGGACAGAATCTACCTCTATGTAATAAGGGGCAATTGCATTGATCTGTATTGGCATTACGGTACCAACGCATCCTTCGCTATCCGTAACGGTAAGCTCATATTCTCCGGCAGCTAAATCAAAAATAGTATCTAAGGGTACTAAGTTGAGATTTTGAGTACCTACACTCCAATTGAAATCAAATGGGGGATTTCCATTGGCAACAATAGCGCTAATAACGGCTTGACTATCTTGAAAGCATATATTGTTTTGATCTAATTGGATGCTAACATCTAGGGGTATATTGTTTTGATTTATTGTAATGCCGTTTAGAGATTTTTTACAATTTAATTGGTCAATGACCGTAATTTGGTATTGCCCACTGTTCAAATTGTTCAAAGAATCAGCATTCGCTGAAGCATTATTCCAAAAATAAAAATACTCGCCACCACCTCCATTGACATCTACTTTAATAAAACCATTTTCACTGTATAGGCAATCAACATGTTGAATAGAATCGATATTTATTTGAATTGGGTTGGCGTCCAGTACTTCCAAATTGTCTATGCTATCCTTACAAGCATTGGAATCCGTAACGATAAGTGAATACATCCCTGGGCTTAAATCAAATATATCATCTGTAAAACGGTTATTGTTCCAGGTGAACCCATAAGGAGGATTACCACCACTTATCGTGGTTTCAATTCTTCCATTTTGGAGATTGGGACAGCTGATATGTTCTATCCCGTCAACAAAAATTTGGATGCTGTCAGGGCTCGTAATTTCAATATCTTCTAGTTTTTTAAAACAACCCTTGGCATCAGTTATCGTACACGAGTAAAATCCAGTAGAAAGTTGATCAATTTCAAAATCACTTAGACCATTGTTCCAAATAATTTCGTAAGGCGCCATTCCACCATTGACAGCCGTCATTATTTTACCATCGGATTCACCATAACAAGTGACATGTGATATTAATTGAATTCCTGCATTGATGTTGGTCGCACCTTTAATTTCGATGAGTTCTGATACCGCTTGGCAACCATTGGCATCGCTTACTGTTACTTGATACAATCCGATCGGCACATCTAACAAATCTTTAGATGTAGAATTATTCGACCATTCATAGTCAAAAGGACCCAAGCCACCAGAATGTGTTATTTCTATCCCTCCATCAACTGCTCCGTCACATGTAGTTTCTTTGATATCGGTTACAAACAGGCTAATATTAACGTTGGTATTGATTTCATAAAAATCCGTTCTGAATTTACATCCATTATTGTCTTCAATATCACAGAAATAAACTCCTTTTCCCAATTGATCGAGTATTGATGAATTTCCTGCAATATTCCAAGTATACGTATAGGGTGGGGTTCCGCCATCCATTTCAATTTCTATCCGACCATCCATGATGCCAGCACATGATTCGTTGCTTAAGTCAATAAGGGTGGCAACCATTGGATTAGAACTATCAATATCATCTTCCAATCCGTTGCAGTTTTCGTCAATAACATTGCAAGGTATTTCTTGAGCACTTGGATTAATGGTAGCATTTTGATCGTTACAATCCTGATTGTTTTGGCTGTAGCCGAATGGGGGAATAGATGTACAAAATTCTACTGGATTGGTAATATCTCCATAGCCATCATTGTCTGAATCCATGTAAAAGACAGGATTGCTTGTGCTCAACACCGAACCAAAAAAATCAATTTGATCAATCGCAATATCTGCCAAGGTGGATTGTGCAGAACTGGCTACAAATCTCAGCTGACCGATTTTGTTGTCATAATTGCTGAGATCAATATTTTCTTTAATCCATCTATTTTCTTGTTGACCTTCCAAACTAAGAAGAGTATCCCATTGAATTCCTCCATCGATGCTTATCAACAAGTCGAGTCGGTTAACATCCTCTCCAAACATGTGATGGTAAAAACTCATATCGCATTGAGATGAATTGTGCTGGAAAAGTAAGCATTCCGATTGAAGAATAGCCATATTATTATCACCACAGTTGGTACCTCCGTTCTCAATGTATAGATAATTTCCAAAATCATACAGGTCACCTGTCGGTCCTGTAAAAGGTGAAGGCGTAGCTTTTTTACTTATGATCCAATCGTGTTTATCGCTACTGATATTAGTCCAGATATCTTGAATGTCACAGGGAGAGTTGCAATTGCTTTCACAGGGATCCAAATCATCAAATGATGATTGTAAGGTCCTTTTGGCACAAGTAGTGGTAAAGGTGATCGGACAACTAAATGCAGAATTGCTTTGAGGGCAATTGGTTCTTAAATACACATCATAGGAGGTGTTAGGTTCCAAATCAGGAATTAGAAAACTTTGGATATTACAGCCTGCAAATGTATTTGTCGCTTGATTTGGTACAAAGTTTTCGGGTCCATAATCCAATTGAGTTGCCTGACAAAGATCAGGTGAGGTCCAATAGACTCTGGCTTCACAGGCATCAATATCTTTCACAACAATATTAAAGGGGAGTGGACAGGTTTGTGTATTGAATTTTAGTTCAGCATACTTTAATGCACCTATATCTCCAATTGCACGATCGCAAATTTTTAACAACCATGTTCCATTCGGATTTGTACCATCAAGGAGATCATTGAAATTTTCTTCCGCTTGAAAATTACCAATGAATGGCGGTGAAGCCTGACTGATGGACTGACATGCATCATCTGAAAAGGAGGCTGTTGCAAAACAAAACGTATCACTTACAAAACCATAATTCTGTGATCCTAAGCCATGATGTTGACTGAGCACGATTGAATTTCCCGAAGGAGATTCTAGCTCAATTTTTAGATCGGGTGGCCATCCATGTTCAATCATGATATCCACACTTTCAAGAAATACGTTTTGACCTAAGGCGTCTCCAGAAACATTTTGAACATCGATGCCTATTGGCTTATTTGTCGGACAAATATTATCCGGTATTTCTAAATTTATTTGACAAGGAGAAGGATTTAGGATATGTGTGTTTACAAAGAATGGTCCATTCCATAAGCTAGTGTCTTGTGGACAAATTGTTCTTAAATAATACTCATAAGTGGTTGCTTGCTCCAAACCAAGATAATCGTATTCTTTGACAGGAATGAGAGGGGTGGTGGGCTGAAAAGTACGTGTAAATCCCTTTTCCCCTAATTCTATTTCCCAACCAAGAGGATCGACATTACCATCAATCCATTCGATATGAAGAGTATTCGAAGTCGCTGTAATGTTGGTCGTGAAGAAAGGTTGTGAACAAGCTTGAGCCAAAGAACTTTGAGTAACTAGCAATACAAAGAAATGCAAAACAAAAATCTTTTGATATCTAATTTTTTTTGTAGGCATAAATAATTCTTCAATACACTACTAATTAAACGACTAGATTGATCATTCTGCCCGGCACAACGATCACTTTTTTAACAGTTTTTCCGTCAAGCCATTTTTCAATACCTTCATGATTTAACGCCATTTTCTCCACCTCATCTTTAGAAGCACTGCTTGAGACCTCAATTTCTGACCGCTTCTTACCATTCACGCAAAGTGGATAAAGGATACTATCTTTTTCGAGAACACTAGGATCAAATACAGGATAATCTACCAAGTGTATGGATCCATTTTGATCAGTAATTTTTGACCATAGCTCCTCTGTCACAAATGGTGCAAAAGGGGCCATTAGTCGTACCAAAGGATTTAATACTTCCAGACTGGTGCAATTCAATTTTTTGAGATTATTGACGCAGATCATAAACGAACTAACCGCAGTATTGAACGCAAACTTTTCAATATAATCACTTACCTTCTTGATGGTCTCGTGAAGTACAACTAATTCGTCTTTGGTCGCTTTTTTATCTTCAAAAACAGCTTGCCCATCCTCATTGTAGTACAAACTCCAAAATCTTCTAAGAAATTTAGAAACACCGTCAATTCCATTGGTGTCCCAAGGTTTGGATTGTTCAATAGGTCCTAGGAACATTTCATACATTCGAAAACAGTCGGCTCCATATTGATCAACGACGTGATCAGGATTAACCACATTGAAATACCTTTTGGACATTTTACCTACCTCAGATACCGTAATCAATTGAGAATCATGCTCGTCTGAGATTGGAGTAAATTGACCCATCGTAAATGTTCCTTTTGCACATTCAAAGATGGCATCTTTATACTCAGGTCGCCATTCAATGAATTGTTTGATACTTTCGATGTTTAGGTATGAATTTTCGTTGCCATAATTTTGTACGTAGTCTACAAAAATGGGGATTTTTACAAATTC
Source organism: Saprospiraceae bacterium (assembly GCA_020629615.1). Classification (GTDB taxonomy): domain Bacteria; phylum Bacteroidota; class Bacteroidia; order Chitinophagales; family Saprospiraceae; genus JAHDCZ01. Next base: position 2,580 of record JAHDCZ010000071.1, on the reverse strand, counting down.
AATTTCGGGCTCTCGATCTCGTAGTCCTGCACATAAGAATCGACTTTTGCCATTGACTTTTTCTTTTTGTAGATAAATGAATTCAATAATTCCTTGAATCATTCCTTGATTAATCAATTTCTTGAAAGGTTCATTTGTAGGTACCAATCCCTGGTCAAACAAGAACTTATGCCAAAAACGAGAGTACATTAAATGTCCTACAGCGTGTTCAGTTCCACCAACGTATAAATCAACATCTTGCCAATAGTTTAATGCCTCAGTACTTGCAAAGGCTTGATCGTTATTTGCATCCATATAGCGCAAAAAATACCAACTCGATCCAGCGAATCCTGGCATCGTATCGGATTCCCGCGTTCGATTTTCACCTGGTTGAATCCAATTGTCCAAACGCGCTAAGGGTGATCTACCTCCTGAAGCCGGCTTGAAATCCTCCAGATCAGGCAATTCCAAAGGCAGCCTATCCAAGGAGATGGCAGAGGATACTCCATCGCTCGAGTATTCGATAGGGAAGGGTTCTCCCCAATAGCGCTGTCTACTGTAATTTGCATCTCGCAAACGGTAATTGATTTGTCTTGTTCCTATGCCTTTTTCTTCTATTTTCTGAAGAATATTTTCAATAGCATCTTTAACTTCTATGCCATTAAGGAATTCAGAATTTATTAATTGTCCTACCTTATCACCAATGCTGGCACCTTCATGTTTTGATCGATCGATTACTTCTATGATCGGAAGTTCAAAATGTGTGGCAAAAGCGTGGTCTCGTTCGTCTCCACTCGGCACCGCCATTATCGCTCCAGTACCATAATCTTTTAGAACATAATCAGCAATCCAGACCGGTATTTTTTGTCCATTGAAAGGATTTATAGCATAAGATCCAGTAAACGCTCCAGAGATTTCTTTGACTTCTGACATTCGTTCGCGCTCCGAACGATTACTAGCATATTCGATATAAGAATCAACTGCTGAACGTTGTTCATCTGTGGTTATCTTTTGAACTAAGTCATGTTCTGGCGCCAGAACCATAAAGCTAGCTCCAAAAATGGTATCAGGTCTTGTTGTAAATACTTCGATACGATCGCCTCCATATTCAAGATCAAAAAACAATTGTGCACCCTCTGATTTTCCAATCCAGTTTTTTTGCATTGCTTTTAAAGAGTCTGACCATTCCAATTGATTCATATCATTTAAAAGCCTTTCGGCGAAAGCCGTAATCCTCAAAGACCACTGCATCATTGCTTTCCGTTCAACTGGATGTCCACCTCTTTCAGATAAACCATCTTTCACCTCATCATTGGCCAAAACGGTGCCTAATGCTTCGCACCAATTGACATAAGATACTTTGCGATAGGCGAGACGATAATTCATTAAAATATCATCCTTTTCTTTGGCAGAAAATGCTTTCCAATCAGTCGCATCAAACTCCGTTAAATCAGAATGATATGCCGGGACGTTGATATTTCCATTCTCTTCAAAGTATTGTATCAGAACATCAATGCCTTCGGCTTTATCATTTTTGGTGTGATAAAAACTTTTAAATAATTGAATAAAAATCCATTGTGTCCATTTGTAGTAGCTTGGATCACAGGTTTTTACGCTTCTAGACCAATCATAGTTAAAGCCTAAATTGTCCAATTGTTTTCGATACTGCTCGATGTTTTTTTCGGTAGAGTCAGCGGGGTGAACTCCTGTTTGAATCGCATATTGTTCTGCGGGTAAACCAAAGGCATCAAAGCCCATTGGGTGCAATACATTGAAGCCTTTCATCACTTTATATCGAGAAAAAATATCAGTCGCTATATAACCAAGCGGATGTCCAACATGTAAACCTGCGCCTGATGGATAAGGAAACATATCCAAGACATAATACTTTGGTTTGTCGGTAGATTCAGAAACTTTATAGGTTTGGTTTTCGGTCCAAAACGATTTCCACTTTGATTCTATTTCACTTGGATTATACCCCATGATTCTTTTAGTTTGAATTGAGGCACAAAGTTACAATAAAGCGCTTAGTTTACTCGTAGGTTCGGCGTTTAAAAGTGGTAGGAATATCATTAATAAATCCCGTCATTTCTAGCCACTCATTATTATCATTGTATTTGATGATTTTATATGTTTCCTTGAGGATGGATTCGTTTTTCTCATTACGAATTTCAAGTGATCTATTGTTGCCAAAACCATCCACTGAAAAGGTATACGATCCCTGAAAACTACCCAAATGATCACGTATTTCTTTGAGTACTCTAAATCCTTTGGAATTGTATTTGTAATTTTCAATCCTAAGCAATTCGTCGGTTGTACCATCAAATCCGAGCTTCTTTGATATTTTACCATTTTCATATTCAAAGGTGTACCGACTCATCAATATACCGTCAGGACTGAGATATCTACTGGCACCATAATTTTCGTTTTTATCGTAATCATAATATTCGGTTCCTTTGAGTTGACGACTTACGTCGAAATATTCTCGCTTGATTTTCTTTCCGTTTTTCTTCGTATACGTTTTTTCGGAGTAGCTCAAATTATTGGGTACGTAACCATCGTCCTGTGGTTTCATATCAAAAACATCTAAAGTCTCTATTA
>JAHDCZ010000070.1 GCA_020629615.1 Saprospiraceae bacterium | reverse complement strand
CCTGCTTCACATATCTGAGACCATAACGATTGGCCTTGTTGGTATAATATATTCCGGCAGTAGGATATAATAATTTTAGTTTTTCACCAGTGTCCACATCCGTTGGTGAATTTTTACCTGGTTTGGTATTATACATTCCAGAAACTTCAAAGATCCAGTGAGGAGCCAATCCTACCTCTACCAAAGCAAAAGCCCAGCTTCCAAAATCCTGATCAGTAGCCATATATTGTGCTTCAAATCTTACGGATTTTTTTCTGCTTAATTTGTAAAGGAAATCTACAAATGGCGTAATCGTCTTGACTGTAGGAGCCTCCGATTTACCTTCATAAATTTCTTGATTATATTGTTGCAATTGAATACCTCCACTCAGCTGCCAGTCTCGTTTTTGCTTGTACAAGGTCTCAAAATAAATCTCATTATATAAAGGATCACCGTCCAAGGTGGTAATATTAGAATAATTGGCTAAAAAGCTCAATTTTCTATTCAATTTATACCGAACATCTGCTTGATAAGCCAACTCACTAAGATCTTGTGTTGCAGGGCTATATCTCGCAGTTAAACGATAGGTATTTTGTCTGTTCATCGGTGGGATGAAATTAATCAAGCCCAAATTCAAATTCATATTTGGATCAGACCTGAAATTGAAGTTTTCCGTTCGTTTCCCTTCTACAGTAATCCCCAAGCCCTTTCCTGCATAACTTAGGCTTGTATACATCACAGAGCCAGAATTTTTAACAAACTTTCCCAAAGTCGTGGAGCCATCCAATTCGGATTTCTCTGCAAATAAATCGTTATACACTTCAGCAGTTTTGTATGCCCCTTCGACGTACCATGAGATCCCTTTATAATTTAAGGTGTTGTATAAAGTCCCTAGATAAACATTATAGACTGGGATCACTTTATCGACATCTTGATAACTTTGGAGTACTTCGACAATTTGATCCATAGTTGCGTCGCTAAGGGTACGATTGACCAAGCCAATACCGGGCGCGACCGTCAATGAACTTTCTTCAGAAAATTTATGAAAGCCTTCCAGACCAGCTCCTTTAATAATGCCATCATTGGTATTAAATAAATATCGTTGTTTCCCCGTAAATACTTTGGCATTCCAATTTTCTCCGAGTTCGTATGTCAATCTCGCACCAACGAGCGCATTGTCAATCAATAGGGGTCTTGATTCAAAAGCTCGATAAATAATTCCTGATCCTAGTTGATCATAAATATGCCCAATAGTAATTCCCAATTTATTGATCTTCTTTTTTAGATACCATCTTCCAAGTCCTTGATCAGTATATGAATCATTTGGATTTCTAAGATTAGAATTATTGAAATAATCATAACGCATTCCTATTTCAAATCCCTGATATCGATAGTTTATATTAAACCATCCTTCAGCCCCAAATAGCTGCCGATCATACTGAGGAATGTTATTTGCACCAATCAAAGAATCACGGATGAAGAAATTGGCATTTGTCTCATACCCTCCCGAGAAGACACCTTTTTCTTGAGCATTAGAAATGGAGCCTAGAAGACAAATAATAAAGCAAAGTTGTAGTATTTTCATGCGCTGTGAAATGGAATCTTAAAAAAGATTTTATTTGGTTAAAAATAGGTTAAATGGATCGCTAATCAAGCGTCGATTTTAATATATCTTTATCTTGAAAGTAAGTTACAAATCGAAAATCGAATAAAAATATAAAAAATGAATATGAAGCACCTTTTATTACTCTTATTTGTCGGATTAATGTCTTTTTCTTTTTCAAACTATGAGGGAGATAAGTTTCCATCCGTAATGGTCAAGACGATGGATGGAAAATCTGCAGATGTCAACGAGTTTATTAAAGATGGTAAAATCACTGTGGTAAGTTTTTGGGCCACTTGGTGTAGCCCTTGTAAAAGAGAACTAGACGCTATTGCTGATCTTTACCCTGATTGGAAAGAGGAATACAATGTTGAATTACTAGCGATTACCACCGACAATGCGAGAGGATTTGCTAAGGTACCAGCAATGGTAGCGTCGAAGGGATGGGAATACACTATTCTTTCAGACAGCAAGCAAGAACTGCAAAATGCTTTGAATTTTCAAGCCATTCCGCAGACCTTTGTGATAGATCAAACTGGAAAAGTTGTTTATTCTCATAGTGGATATAATCCAGGTGACGAGTATGAATTAGAAGATAAGATTAAGGCTTTGGCTGAGTAAGTCAAACTTGTAGGATATAAAAAAGGAGCGAAGTACAATGGTGTGCTTCGCTTTTTTTATGGAAGATTTAATTGCCAAGAAATACCATATTCATCTACGACCCAACCAAACTTTTGACTGAATCCATAATTATTCAGAGGCATCATTACTTTTCCTTTTTCTGCAAATCTTGAAAACAATCGATTCAATTCTTTATCGCTTTCGCAATCTACATAATTGGAAATTGCCGGCGTAAAATCCCAATCATGGACCGGCGGACTATCACTACACATAAATGACCTCCCATTTAATTCAAATGTAGCATGCATTATTTTTCCTTCTGTTCCAGGGCCTTCTTTTCCCCATCGCTGGATATTGATAACTTTCGAATTATCGAATAAATCCATATATAAATTCATCGCGTTTTCTGCATTATCATCTTGAAAAGTAAGGAATGATACAATTTGATTCTTTTCACTTGGGGTATTTTGATTGATCATGTTTTTCAAACTATCAATCGTTAATTCTAAGGTTTCAATATCAGAAAGATGATTTCTACCATGATTAGAATTGTCACAAGCTGACATTCCTATAATGAGTACTGCACTTATTATTAATACCTTTTTCATTTCATTCATTTATTGGGACTATTTTTTCCAAAACTTTAGTTCTTGTAAATTATTCCTTCCTTCATGACAAAACTCACATTTTCCATCAGTTTAATATTCTCTAATGGATCGCCATTCACCGCAACAAGATCAGCAATTTTACCTACCTCGATAGATCCTAATTCATCATTGATTCTCATCAATTCAGAGGCATATTTTGTAGCACTGAAAATTGCTTCAATAGCGGGCATTCCAGCCTCTACCATATAGAAAAACTCCTTTCCATTTTGTCCGTGTGCAGAGACCCCACTATCTGTTCCAAAAGCAATTTTCACTCCTCTTTTATAGGCTTTTCCAAAAGTCTCTTGAATAAGTGGTCCAATTTCTAACGCCTTCGGTACGATTACTTCAGGGAAATATCCTTTGACTAAGGCTTTTTCGGCTACGAATTTTCCTGCCATTATAGTAGGGACCAAATAGGTACCATGCTTGATCATCAAATCCATTACTTCTTCAGTCATTTTGGTTCCGTGTTCAATGCTGTGAATTCCTCCCAGCACAGCTCTCTTCATCCCTTCAGGTCCATGTGCATGGGCAGCGGTAACAAAACCGTAATCATTTGCCGCATCCACAACCGCTCTAACCTCTTCCACAGTAAATTGTGGACCTTGCCCATCCTTTGCCACACTAAGCACACCTCCAGTGGCAGTGATTTTAATACAATCAGCACCATTTTTATAGCGTTGACGTACTGCTTGACGGGCTTCTTCTGGACTATTGATAACCCCTTCTTTGGGCCCGGGATCTCCCATATATTCCTTTTTTACCCCATTTGATGGATCGGCATGTCCTCCGGTAGTAGCAATACTTTTTTCAGCAGTAAAAATTCTGGGTCCTTTGATAAATCCTCGGTCGATGGCTTTTTGTAGAGAAACATTGACACCTGTTCCACCCAAATCTCTTACAGTAGTAAAACCCGCCATGAGAGTTCTTTCACAATAAACCGTGGCCTGCAATGCTACATCCGTATCATTTTGGCGGAATCGATTCTCATAGCTCTTAGGACTGGATTCATGTTCCATATGTACATGCATGTCCATCAAGCCGGGCATAACCGTGGATGATTTTAAATCAATAACAGACTCATCATCTGTCGCTTCAACATAACCGTTACTAACGGATACGATCTTACCATCTTCAATTATTATCGATCTTTCTTTTTGGATTTTCTTTGAAACGCCATCAATCAGTCCGCCGCAATGAATGATCGTTTTCTGTGAAAAAATAGGTAAGGATAATAAGCTTATGCTAATGGAAAGAAGTAGTTGTTTCATCGTCAGAAATTTATTCTTTGAAGTTATCAAAAACTTTAAAGTGATTTCAAACTGATGGCTCTATAAAAATTCAGATAATTCCAGCCAGCGCATTTCAATATCTTCAGCTCTGTTTTGGATTTCTCCGAGTTCGACTGAAAGTTCAGTAATCTTATCACCATCTAGAGAGGTATCATTGAATAATTCGTGAATTTCCTTTTTGCGCTTTTCCATGTTTTCCAATTCTCTCTCAATATTCTGCATTTCGCGTTTCTCGTTGTAACTGAGTTTTCTTTTCAGTTCAATCGGCAGTTCATGATCCTTGGCTTTCGCCGAATGTATTGACTTTTCTTTTACACGAGCTTCGTATTCTTGTGTCTTCTTTTCCTTTTGTTCCCTTCGATACTTGGTATAATTCCCGTTGAAATCTTTGATCTTGCCATTTCCTTCGAAGACGAATAAATGATCAACAATTTTATCCATAAAATAACGATCATGCGACACGATCATAACACAACCTTTGAAGCTCGCCAAATAATCTTCCAATACGTTGATCGTCAAAATATCCAGATCATTGGTGGGCTCATCAAGAATTAGAAAATTGGGGTTATCCATTAAGACCGTCAACAAATACAACCTTCTTTTTTCTCCTCCTGACAATTGAGAAACAAATACTTGTTGCTGAGGACGCGGAAATAAAAAACGTTCAAGCAAAGATTCTGCAGTTAATTTTCCTCCTTTAGGCAGTGGAAGGTATTCTGCGACATCTCTAACAACGTCAATGACTCTTTTATCTTCATTGAGAATCAATCCAGCCTGGCTGTAATGACCAATCACCACCGTATCACCAATCACGACCTTTCCACCATCCGGTCTAATCTCTTTGGTTAATAATTTTAAGAATGTAGATTTTCCAACTCCATTAGGCCCAGCAATTCCAACTTTTTCACCCTTTTTAAATTTATAAGAAAACGAATCTACCAGCACCAAATCGTCATAACTTTTTGAAATAGCATGCGCCTCAATAATTTTAGAACCCAATCGGCTCGATTCTATAGTGAGCGTCATATTGTCTTGCTCCAAATTGACACTTGCTGCTTCTTCTATTTCATAAAAATTATCAATTCTAGATTTGGCCTTTGTAGTTCTGGCTTTTGGCTGTCGCCGAATCCAATCTAATTCTCTTTTAAATAGCTTTTTGGTTTTATCGAGATTAGCAAGATCGTTTTGATAGCGTGCAGCTTTTTTTTCTAAAAAATCAGAATAATTTCCGTTGTACCAAAAAAGCTTTCCACGATCCAACTCTAGTATTTCATTACAAATCCTTTCTAAAAAATAACGATCGTGCGTTACCATAAAGATCGTAAGGTTTGCTCTCTGTAGATATTTTTCGAGCCATTCAATCATATCAAGATCAAGATGGTTTGTCGGCTCATCCATGATCACAAAATCAGGTTGATCAATAATCATTTTGGCCAAAGCCAAACGTTTTTTCTGACCTCCAGATAATGAATCTACTTGTTGATCTAATCGAGTAATCTTCAGTTGACCTAATACTTCCTTGATTTTGGATTCAATGTCCCAAGCCTTCAATTGGTCCATTTTAATAATTTCCTCTTGAATTTGATCAGGGTCATTGGAAAGGAGTGCCTTTTCGTAATCCTTAACTGCTTGGATAGCGGGTAAGTCGCTTTCAAAAACAGCATCGAACACATTAACTCCAGATAAAAAGTGAGGATCTTGTTTTAAGAATGAGATTTTAATATGCTTACTAATGTGAATCTTTGCTAGTTCTCCTTCTGCTGATTCTTCACCTGCGATTACCCGTAGCAAAGTACTCTTACCACTTCCGTTCTTGGCTACCAACCCAATTTTTTGACCCTTACTAATGGTCAAGTTTAAATCCTTAAAAAGCGTTTTCTCGCCGTAGGATTTTGAAATATTTTCAAATGAAAGTAATTGCATAAGAATGAATGAATCATAAATGTAAAAAGCCTCCTGCGTAAACAAGAGGCTTTTTAAAAAGAAAAGAATATAAAATTACTTTCCGATCATATCTTTCATTATTCTCAGTGATTCTTCCAAGTAAATATCACTTTCAACCGCCTTCAACCATTCATCATTGGTTTCTTTTGAAGCCTCGTCAAAATTGACTTTCTCCATGTCTACCGACATATTACTCGCTTTGAGACCTAGAATTTTTTTCTCAAATAATCCTTCAAATTCATCCGCAGCTGCTTCTCTGGCGTCAAAGAAAGCATCAAATTTTTCCAAATTAAGCGGCAATTGCGTCTCATCTTTATTCGACTTAAGTCGCAGAGCATTTTTTAATACTTGGTTGAATGCTTCATTTGATTGTACACGAGCCTCGCTCAAAGTTTTTAATTGAGCTTTTTTATCAACTGTGAAAATTTCTTGATTGTATTGTACAGGTTCAATTTCTGTCCACTCCATAGCCAAATCGTATTCTTTTTCTCCTACATCGATATAGTGAAGATTATCTGGTAAGATAATATCTGGAACGACACCTTTTAATTGAGTAGATCCTCCATTTATTCTAAAGAATTTTTGAAGCGTTAATTTTACTTGGCCAAGTGGCTTCAAGTTATCATTACCTCTAATGGCTCTATCTAAATCAAAAAATCGTTGAACTGTTCCTTTTCCGAAGGTGGAATTCCCTCCCACAATCACAGCTCTATCATAATCTTGAAGGGCAGCAGCCAATATCTCAGAAGCGGAAGCACTATACCCATTGACCAAGACAAGTAATGGACCATCGTATCTCACTTCGGGATCAGAATCTTTTTGAATCTGAGGTGGATCCATTCTTGATTTCACTTGAACGATAGGTCCTGATTTGATAAACAAACCAGACATATCAACTACATCACGCAAAGATCCTCCGCCGTTGTTTCTAAGATCTAGAATAATTCCATTAACATTTTGATCTTTTAATTTCTCGATTTCGGCAGCAACATCAACCGAACAGCTATTACCATCCTTTCTCTCGAAAGAGGAATAAAATTTTGGCAATTTGATATACCCGATATTGTCAATTACATCAGTATAATTTAAAAGCAAAGATTTGGCAAAAGTCTCTTCGATCTGAACAACATCTCTTTCAATTTCTATATCGACAATTGAACCATCTTTCTTTTTAGTTTTCAGAATTACAACGGTTCCTTTTTTACCTCGTATTTTGTCTACGACATCATCCAATCTCATTCCTGTGATATCCAAAGTCTCCTCACCTTTTTGAGTAACAGCCATGATGAGATCATTCACTTCAAGTTCTTTCCCTTTCCATGCTGGACCACCGGCAACAATAGAAACCACTTTTGTGTAGTCTCCGTCTGGAGAAAGACGGGCACCAATTCCCTCGAGTTTTCCACCCATTCTGATATCAAAATCCTTCTTTTCTTTAGGATTAAAATAATCTGAATGCGGATCATACAGATGAGTGATTGCATTTAGGTAAGATTCAAAACGATCAGAACGTCGAAGTTTGGCCATTCTATCAAACCAATCATCAAATGACTCCTTAGTTTTTTCAATTGATTCTTTTATTAGCTCTTCACGTGACTTAGGCTCGGCATCATCTTCTGCCACCGGCTCAATGAAGTCAGATTCTGGTAAATCCGGATTAATATCACTCTTATTCTTATTATCCTTTAGCTCTTCCTGTTCTTCAATTTTTCGATTTAATCGAGAAATGATATCATATTTTATGGTCTTCCTCCAATACTCTTTTAATTGTACATCATCTTTAGCAAATTGCTTTTTCTCCGCGTCCAATTCAATGGTTTCATCCTTTGTAAAATCAAAATCCATTTTAATCACCTCATTAAACATTTCCTCTGATTTCACCATAGCCTTATCCAAAAGATCAAGCGACAAATCAAAAAACTCAAACGTTCTTGCTGTCGCCTGGTCATCAAGTTTGTATTCATGAACCTTTAAAAGGTCTAGATCTTGTTGCGTCAAATATCTTTTCCCAGGATCAATGTAACTCAAATAGTTATCATATACCTTTTTTGAAAATTCATCATCGATTGGCATTGGACGAAAATGAACTTGGTCCAAGTAACTTAGAGTGGCGTATAAAATCAAACCTTCTCGTTCTTGAGCGTCAACTTTTGGGTAAAATGCCCCAATGGCCAAAACTCCGAGAACTAATGCGACAATGAGCGAACTTCTGTAATTCATAGAATTAAAATATTTCCTTTCTAAAGATACTTGATTATGAGCTAAAATGTTTTGCAGATACTCGTTTTTATACGTTTTTAACGATTTTATAACGAGTGAAGATAGGAGATACATTTCATATTATAAAATTTTATAATATGAAATGTATCAATGCGACGCTCTAAATCTGGTAGGATTTATTTAACTATGCTCTGAGTTGTTTGCTGAATTCGAATGATTTTTCCATTGTTTTCATCCGTCAAAATATAAAGTTGTCCCTTGGGGCTCTGCACTACCTTTCGTGTTCGGTGGCGATGATTAATAAACAATTCTTCAACACTTATAATTTCATCATTTTCAATTACTAATCGCCAAAAATTTCCTTTAGAAAGTCCAGGTATTATCAAATTATTCTTCCATTCCGGAAATTCAATTCCGGTATAAAAACTTAAGCCAGTAGGTGCGATTGTTTTAAACCAGGACCATTTCGGCTTTGTAAATTCTCGGTTCATTCTAGGTGGAACATATCCTCCTCTATACCCACCTGTAGATTCAATAGGCCAACCATAGTTATTTCCTTTTTCTAGCAGGTTGAGTTCGTCTCCTTGATAAGTGCCGTGTTCTGAAAACCAAATCTTTCCGGTGCGAGGATCTTTGGTCAAGCCCTGAGCTGCTCGAATACCAACTGCATAAAGTCCTGGTACGGCATTGGGACCAAACCCGGGATTATCCTCTGGAATGCTTCCATCGGAATTAATTCTATAAATTTTACCTCTTCGATCTTGGTAATTTTGAGCAATGGGCACAGCTGGTTGTAGTGAATCACCAAACAATCTTTCACCAACAGTAACATACAGTTTCCTATCATCTCCAAATATCATCCCACCACCAAAATGAAACAAACCATCTGCATAAGGACCAGCGAAGAGAATCGTATCTATATTTTTAAGCGCATCATTAATTAGTTTTGCCCGAATGACTTTTGTTGCAAACTGTTTGTTTTTTTCTGAAACATAAGAGATATAGACATAATTATTAGAATGAAATTCTGGATCAAGGATAACTTCAAAAATACCCGCATTAAATTTAAGTTTCATTCCATCACTGTCCATAGGATAAGTCCCCTTGGGATAGAGGCTATTATCGATTAACAATGAATCTGCCAAATCGTCTGGAAAACCATTTATGATTTTTCTAGTTTTTGAACTCAAGTTGACCCTTAATAAATCACCATCTTTTTCGGCCAAAACGGCTTCATCATTTGAAAGAAATGCCATACTCCAGGGTCGCTTTAAGCCCTCCATTACTATCTCTTTGACAGGCCGAGTTTGAACAGTTTTTTCTCTGTTATTCTCTTCGTTCGGTTTAGATGAAGAACATGAACAGATTACCAGTAAAAAAATGAAAAAAGATATTTGCTGGATAAACTTCATGTTTTTAATCTTTTTTAGAACGAACTATACTTGATGCAATTTTATCGACGATATACCACCGATCTTTTAATTTCATCATATTGAAATAGTCGGTATAGAGTCTTTCTTCAGTGTGAATTTCACATTTCGCGGAAGCGGTATCCCCTGTTATGTCAATTGAAACAATTTTACCTCCTGCATTTTTTCTTCGCTCTCTTGGTTTAAAAAAACCTAAATACGTAGCTCGATCATAAATGACTACGTCATCGTTTTTAATATTTTTCAATTGACACGTTCGGTGCATTGCAGCACCAATTTTGGTCGTATCTCCAGTCATCCAACCTTCGAAATACATTTCAATCGTATTGGTAATTTTTTCTTTGTTGCGTGCCATACTTGGTTCATTTTGATTCTTAGGATTCAAGTTTTCTTGTGAACTAAGGCAGGCAGAACAAAGGACACTTAAGAAGCAAAGGATAATCAGATTTTGTAACATATTTAGTTAATTTAAATGATGATGAGTTATTTCAAAATCAAAAATCAAAAATTGTGTCTAAAAACGAATCGAACTATCCCGTAAATAGGTTCTGAATTATAAATACGAACCATTTTATCCTCTTAAGAGGCGATTTTCTTTTGGTATTGGGAAGGAGTTAAGTTTTTTAAACTTTTGAATGCGGTGAAAAAAGTAGATTTCGAACGAAAGCCAACTTCGTAACCGATTCCTTCCAATGACATATTGTGCTCACTAGATAAAATCCGGCAGGCTTCTTTGATTCTAAATTCATTGATGAAACGATTAAAAGATATCCCAAGGTTGTCGTTCAAAAGTTGAGATAAATCATGCGATGGAATATTTAATTTATCGGCGACATCTTTTAGTTTCAGGCTAGGGTTTCTGAAGATTTTTTGATTTTGAATCAACTCATTTAATTGTGATAATAATTTTTCGGCTCGAGCCGAATCAATCTTCTTATTCTTGTATTTTTCAATCGGTTTCTTGTCGGATATATCAAACCATTGTTTGTTAAAATATCCATAGGTCAATAGGTAAAGAAAAAAAGTAAAGACCATGGGGCCCGTCATATAATAGGCCCAAGAATTACCAAACATAGCCAAGAAAAAAGCGGAAGCGATCATCACATTTGCGATATAAACTATACACATCCAAACATTCAAGGCATTTAGTTTTCCTGTTGCCTTATACGTTTTGAAAACATAGGGTACCAATAAGCATGTTGAGGCAATTAATCCACCTAACCATACCAAATAAATAAAATTGACCATATGATCATTCCAGAAAGTAGGATCTGCTTCATAGGTCCTAAGAATCCCGATAAGGATAAAGCACATCAAAAAAATAGCCATAAGCGCTTTAGACCATTTTGAAATAGTTTTCAATGGATGAATAATGTTCCTCAAATAATAGTATAGGAGCGGACCAATAAACAAACATGCAGACAAACCTATTTGTCTATATATCTTGGGAGAATCTTGGTCAAAATAGATTAATACTGACTTACCAATTCGTATCGTCAAGGCTAAAACAAGAGCCCCTAATAGAAATTTACTCAGGCTTTTTTTCTTTGAAAATATCAGCAAATACAAGCTCAAGAGAAACCCATTGAAAACACCTAATGCGCTGAAAAAGAAAATGATGACATTCATTTTATCGAAAAGAGTTTAATGCAAGTTATTAATTCATGGCCAATGACGCTAAAAATGAAATTTAACAATTAAAAAAGGGGCTATACCTTTCGATATAGCCCCTTCATAGTTTGATTTGTATCTATTAAATGAATGGTGCAATAACTAGTGCAACCACTGACATTAATTTCAATAGGATGTTTAACGAAGGACCAGAAGTATCTTTAAACGGATCTCCTACAGTATCACCAACAACGGTTGCTTTGTGAGCGTCCGAACCTTTGTAATACATTTTGCCTTTGATCTCAACGCCTTCTTCAAACATTTTCTTGGCATTATCCCATGCACCTCCGGCGTTTGATTGGAAGATAGCCATTAATACACCACATACTGTGACTCCTGCGATTAATCCACCCAACATTTCTGCTCCTCCTAAGAAACCAAATGCTACTGGCGTAATTACTGCAATCAATCCTGGTAAAACCATTTCACGGATTGAAGCTTTTGTAGAGATATCAACACACTTACTGTATTCTGCTTTTCCATCTGCTGCTTCAAATGTATCTTGATCAGCCTTAGACCAATCTTTCTGATCTTTACCTTCATTCTTCGTCATTACATCCAATGCTGCTCTCAATTCAGGAATATCTTTGAATTGTCTTCTTACCTCGTTGATCATATCCATTGCCGCTCTTCCTACTGCATTCATTGATAATGCAGAGAATAAGAAAGGTAACATACCACCAATGAATAATGCTGCCATAGTTTGCGGATTCGTAATATTGATTCCATCCAATGCTGGAGTTCCATCTAGAGTAGGATTAGCCGCATTGTATGCTGTAATAAACGCTGCAAATAAAGCCAAAGCCGTTAAAGCAGCAGAACCAATCGCAAATCCTTTACCAATTGCTGCAGTAGTGTTTCCTACTGCATCCAATTTATCCGTACGTTGTCTAACTTCTTTTGGTAGTTCAGCCATTTCAGCAATACCCCCTGCGTTGTCCGCAATCGGTCCGTATGCATCAACTGCCAATTGTATCCCTGTATTTGAAAGCATTCCAACCGCAGCAATAGCGATACCATATAAACCTCCAAAGTAGTGAGCACCAATTATAGCGCATGCTAAAACGATAATTGGTAAGGCAGTTGAAATCATTCCTACCCCTAAACCAGCGATAATATTAGTTGCTGAACCTGTCAATGACTGCTCAACAATTGACAATACAGGTTTTGTACCCGTACCTGTATAATGTTCTGTAATTAAACCGATTAATAGACCAGCTACTAAACCAATAAGGACGGCAAAAAACACTCCATTAGAGGTATATTCTCTTCCTTGAAATGCCCATGACTCTGGTAACATTGCACTTACAGCAAACCATGTTCCTGCCAACATTAACCCAGCTGAAATGAATTCACCTAAGTTTAATGCTTTTTGAGGATCACCACCTTCTTTAACTTTCACAAAGAAAGTTCCGATAATAGAAGTGATAATACCAAGACCCGCTAAAGCCAATGGTAATAATACGGCATTCATACCTTGGAAGTCGTTAGCTGATTCAAAACCAACAGCCCCCATAAAGGCTGCACCGATTACCATTGTACCAATGATTGATCCTACATATGATTCGAATAGATCCGCTCCCATACCGGCAACATCTCCTACATTATCTCCTACGTTATCTGCAATTGTCGCTGGATTTAATGGGTGATCTTCAGGAATTCCTGCTTCAACCTTTCCTACTAAATCGGCACCCACATCTGCTGCTTTGGTATAAATTCCACCTCCCACTCTTGCAAATAAGGCAATGGATGAAGCACCAAAAGAGAATCCAGTTAATACTGTGATTACTTGCATTACTTCTGCAGAACTTCCTGTTCCAAACATTTGAGAATAGATTAAGAATAAAACTCCTAATCCTAAAACACCCAAACCTACAACACCAAGACCCATTACAGCACCTCCAGCAAAAGCTACTTCTAAAGCTTTTCCTAATCCTGTTCTTGCCGCATTAGTAGTTCTAACATTTGCTTTGGTAGCTACCTTCATTCCGATTAATCCTGCCAAAGCAGAACAAATGGCACCTAGGATAAATGACAAAGCTACTAATGGAGAAGACCCTTCAGTGTTTCCTGTTACTCCTAGGATGATTGCTACAATGACTACGAAAATGGCAAGTACTTTATATTCCGCCTTTAAAAATGACATCGCACCTTCGGCAATGTACTTGGCGATTCTGCCCATTTTCTCTGTACCTATTTCTTGCTTGGACACCCAAGCTGATTTCCACATTGTGAATAATAAAGCGACTAATCCAAGAACTGGTATCGCATAAATTAAATTCTGACCCATTTTAAGTTTGGTTTTATTTTGTAATATTCGTTGAGTTGTTCTAACCCAAAATCGGGGGCAAAAGTACATTAATTGATTTTAAAACAAAAGAGAAGTGTACACTATTATAAACGAGCACTTATTCATATAATCTCCATGAAACCTTGTCATCAATAGACTTTTTGGCCACTTTAAATTTAGTTGTGCTGTGATGCCCCATATAAAAAAGACCCAAGCATTTCTGGCCTTCTTTGAGATCAAGGAAATTTTCAGAGTTCAAGATCGCTTTGGGGGTGCTCCAATAGCATCCAATTTTATATTGATGACATGCGAGATACATGTTTTGGACGGCACAAGCAACTGCGGCGATTTCTTCCCATTCTGGAACTGATTCTTGCGGGTCTCTTTGCAAAACTATCGCTACAACAGCCTGAGATTGAAGTGGTTTCTTTTTGGTCTTTTCAAATTTCATGCGAGAATATTTCTCTTCAGATATATTCTCTTTATACCAATCACTCAAATAGTTTGATAAAGCTTTTAATCCATTATCCCTAAACACGATAAAACGCCAGGGTTCTGTATTTTTATGACTTGGAGCTTGGTTTCCATGATCTAAAATCATTCGAATCGTTTCCATTGATATACTTTCTGATGTATAAAATTTGGGGTAAATTGAACGTCTATTGTAAATGGCCTGTGAAACGGGATTGTCTTTATTGAATTTCATGAGGTTTGAATCTAAAATTATAGGAATGAAAAAATTATTACTGACACTATTCTCTCTTTGCATAGGAGCAACTTTCTCATTCGCGCAAAGCGCAAAATACGAAAAGATAAATTTTGGTGAAATTCAAAAAACGCGTACAATCAATCTTGCCGAACAGGAGGATAAATTCTTAGCCAATGTAGTCCATTTAGAGTCTCCAAATGTATCTGGCAAGAATTACAAATCCTATTTACAAGCCCTAAAAAAAGATATTGCTGCGCTTTATCCACCGATAGAAAATGTTAAGGTCGTAACAAGAGGAGACGCAGATAATCCCATCATTTTAAATGATTTTTTTGGGAATAATACGGGACCCGGAATACCTCTAGACAACCATATTGCTGTTTCATCAACAACGGACCAGCTAGTTTCAGTCATCAATTCTCATATTGCAATTATGGATGAACAAGGTGGATCTTTGAAAAATTTATCCTTATCTGGTTTCTCTGATCCAGTCGATGTCAATCACGATCGCGTTTTTGATCCGAGAATGATTTATGACGATGAGGAAGATCGTTTTATTTTGGTATTTCTTGCCGGTAGTGAAAGTGCTCAGACAGATATTGTCGTTGGATTTTCTGACACCAATGATGCCACAGGAGATTGGCATGTCTATTCTTTGCCTGGTAATCCAAACATGAACACGACATGGACCGATTACCCAATGATTGCCATCACTAAAACAGATCTAATTATCACGGGCAATTTAATCCTCGATGATGTTTCTTGGCAACTTGGGTTTGATGAAACAGTTATCTGGCAGATGGATAAAATCAAAGGATACAATGGTGAAGCCATGAATAGTAATCTTTATAAAGATGTTGAATTTGATGGGATTAATATTCGAAATCTTTGTCCGGTTACTAATGCGAATGAGACCTTAGAAGAGAATATTTATTTTCTATCCAATAGAAATTTTGCGGTTGAATCAGATACGTTTTTCTTGGTAGAACTTACTGGGGGTGTTAATGATCCATCAGCTGAAATTTTGGTCGACGTAAGAAAATCGAATGTATCTTATGGTGCTCCACCTGATGGACGACAAGAATTTAAATCGCTTCAAACCAATGATGCTCGAGTCTTGGAAGCTATTA
>JAHDCZ010000069.1 GCA_020629615.1 Saprospiraceae bacterium | reverse complement strand
AACTTCATATTTTATTGGCCTTTCAAGTCTCATAACGAAGTTCTAATGAATAATCTGGGATTAAATTTTAGGTTTTTAGATAAAGAAGGGGAAGCTATGCAGATACAGCTTCCCCTTTTTTATACCTTAAATCAGACTATTAAGCTTTCATATACATCACTTCTTTGACCGCCTCTATCACCTTAGTCGGATTCGGAAGATAAGCCTCTACCAATGTAGGAGCATACGGCAATGAAGTATCTGCCGAATTTACTCGTAGGACTGGAGCGTCTAAATAATCAAATGCGCGTCTTTGTATTTCGTAGCCTACTTCAGCAGACACACCAGCAAAGGGCCAACTTTCATCGACCACCACTAAGCGATTTGTCTTTTTTACAGAATCTACCACTGTATCATAGTCCAATGGTCTTATTGTTCTTAGATCAATGACTTCAGCAGATATTCCTTCTTTTGCTAATTCATCCGCGGCTTTTTTGGCCACTTCGATCATCTTATTGTAAGAAACAATGGTCACATCACTCCCCTCTCTTCGAATGGCAGCCTTCCCGATAGGAACTAAATACTCTTCTTCTGGAACTTCTCCTTTTAATCCATAGAAGCTCTCAGATTCCATAAAACAAATCGGATCATCATCTCTAATAGCGGATTTCAAAAGCCCTTTTGCATCAGCAGGATCAATACAGGAAATCACTTTCAAGCCAGGGCAATTTGCCAACCATGATTCAAATGTTTGAGAATGTTGCTGCGCAAGCTGACCAGCAGATCCTGATGGACCTCTAAAAACAATCGGGCACCTAAATTGTCCAGCGGATTGAGATAAGGTTTTGGCGGCATTGTTAACAATTTGATCAAAGGCAAGAACCGCAAAATTCCAAGTCATGAATTCGACGATCGGTCGCAATCCATTCATGGCCGCTCCTACACCTATACCTGCAAAACCTAGCTCGGCTATTGGGGTATCAATTACCCGATCCGGACCAAACTCATCCAACATCCCTTTACTTACTTTGTAAGCACCATTATACTCAGCAACCTCTTCACCCATCAGGATAATGTCACCATCTAATCTCATCTCTTCAGACATCGCCTCTCGTAGCGAATCTCGAAGTGTTATTATTCTAGACATAAGCTTAATATTTGCTTCGCGAATTTATCATTAATCTTTAGGACTAACAATTAATTTAATCCTTCATTTACTGAAAAATGGTGAGATTGAGACCTCCGAAATTCCCAGAACTCATCAACAGAATAATTTGATCCTTGTCTTGAATAAACTTTAGGTAATCATGTACTTTTTCTGCTTGACTAAAGACCTTTAAATTTGGATGATTAAAATGTTGGTGCACAAAATCTATTTCGAGATCGGGCATTTTTTTCATAGCCAAAGTATGAGGACTGTAATAAACAATGGCCTCATCAGCTAATTGCATACTATCTTTATAAAGTGGTATGAAATCTTTGTTCAAACTAGAAAAAGTATGTAATTCTAAAAAAGCGCTTACTGTTTTGTTGGGATGCTTTTCGCGAATGGCTTTGACGGTTGCCCGTACTTTGGAAGGTGCGTGCGCAAAGTCGGAGTAGATTTGAGCTTGTCCAATATTTGGTATGGATTGTAATCGTTTGGCAGCTCCTGAAAAATCTGCAATTTGACGTAGAAAAGTCTCATTATCAATACCTATTTGTTGGCAACACAGCATGGCTGCCTCCATATTTTGACGATTGTGTGCACCAAATACTTGGATTGGGTATGCTTCATTCTGATAAAGAACCGCATCTTTTCCATTGGACGCAAGTCCCGAATACAAATTCAAATTATCTCTAGGCTTTTCTTTCAAAATAGACCGTATATGTTCATCCCCTTCAAAAACATTTAGAGTTGAATTCTCATTCATTGACTCAATAAACAATCGAAATTGCTCTTTATATATATCGAAGCTTTTAAAAACATTGATATGATCCCATTCTATTCCAGTGATGACTGCAATATCCGCTTTATAATGAAGCATTTTGGGTCTTCTATCAATCGGTGAACTTAAATATTCATCCCCTTCAATAACAATAATGGGTGCATCAGAGAGTTTAACCATTCTTTCAAAACCAGATATTTGTGCACCAACCAGGTAATCAAAATCTTTGTTCAATTTTGATAGCACATGTAAAATCATTGAGGTGGTCGTCGTCTTGCCATGACTACCAGCGATGACTATCCTTTTTTTGTTCTTACTTTGCTGATAAACAAATTCTGGATAAGAGTAAATCGGAATATTTAGTTCTTGGGCTTTTAGTAATTCTGGATTATCTGATCGTGCATGCATCCCCAAAATAACACAATCAAGACGATCATGAATTTTTTGCGGAAACCAACCGAATTCTTCTGGCAACAAATCAGCTTCACTTAAACGTTGCTTCGATGGATTGTATATTTCATCATCAGATCCGGTAACATGATGTCCTCTAAATGCCAATTCAAGTGCAAGATTGTGCATGGCACTTCCCCCGATAGCAATTAGATGTATTCTTTGTGAACCTTTTTTCATTTCAAGTATTTATCTATTTACAAGAACGCTTTAGCGTCAAACTGACCAAAAGATGAAATATGCGAAAAATATAATATCTTTGCAGCTTAAAACGTTAATATAGAAATATTTAAAATATAATAATCAATCCAATGAAATCTTCAATTTTGAAAACTGTGGCCAAAGCTTGTGTTGTTTTAATGGTTGTTTCTGTGCTTAGTTCATGTAATCGAGGATACGGCTGCCCTAACAACTTCAAAGTTACTCCTACATTCACTATTCCTTTTGTAAAATAATAGATTTTGATTCACTGGAATCCTATTACTGACTTATCTCAAATAGATAAGTTAAAAGAAGAATCGAACCGTCAAGTAGTTGTTATTTTTAAACACAGTACCACTTGCCCCATCAGTTCTATGGCAAAAATGCGTTTAGAATCAGCTTGGAACTTTCCTGAAAATGAAGTTAAACCATACTATTTAGATTTACTAGCGCATAGAAACATCTCAAACAATATTGCAGAAACCTTTGCTGTTCATCACGAATCACCTCAGTTGATTGTGCTTAAAAACGGTGAGTCCTTCTATGATGTATCACATATGGATATATCAGTTTCCGATCTAAAAGAAAGCTTGGATTACGAGAATGGGCAATAACAAGCTTATTCTTTCCGAAGATGGATCGCACACCTTGTATTCCGAAAATTTCGGAACCAGTTACCACTCCACTCATGGGGCAATTACTGAAAGTTTGCATGTATTTATTGAAGCCGGGCTAAAACCTCTTATCAATAAGCTCAAGTCTATACGAATCTTAGAAATGGGGTTTGGAACAGGTCTTAATCCCTTATTGAGTTATATCGAAGCCGAGAAACATGAACAAAAAATGGAATATCTCGGTTATGAAGCATATCCTATTTCATTCGACGAAAGTCAAAAATTAAATTATATCGAGCTTCTTAAAGACAACAGTTTAAAAGAAATCTTTGATAAAATGCATCAATCAGATTCACGTTCTCAAATATTGCTTGGAACTCATTTTTATTTCGAAAAAATATATGATCAAATTGAAAACATTGACCAGAGTCTAAAATTTGATTTGATTTACTATGACGCTTTTGGCCCAGGAACTCAAGAAGAGCTCTGGAATCAAAAATCGACTGATCGAATGGCACAATTACTTTCGGTCAATGGTGTTTTAATCACCTATTGTGCTCAAGGTCAGTTTAAAAGAAATTTGAAATCTTCTGGCTTTGAAGTTGAAGGCTTAGCTGGACCTCCAGGTAAGAGAGAAATCACTCGAGCTATCAAAACGAAATAATACATTAGGCGACATTCTAAGTCGCTAAGTTTTCCTATTTTGTTGACACAATCGATAAACAACAAGTATGGGAAAAATAGCTTTACATTGGCAAATTCTGGGAGGAATGATTTTGGGTGTATTACTTGGTCTTCTCTGCAATCAATTTGAAGGTGGTCGTGAATTTATTCTTGATTGGGTAAAACCAGTTGGCACTGTTTTTATCAAATTGTTGAAACTAATTGCGATACCATTGATTCTCGCATCATTAATCAAAGGAATCGCTGATTTAAAGGATATTTCCAAATTATCAAGCATTGGTGGCCGAACAATTGGACTGTATCTGTTGACGACCGTTATTGCGATTTCTATTGGTTTGATGGTGGTTAACATTATTCAGCCAGGAGGTCAAATTGCACCAGAAACGATCTCAGAATTAACTCAAACCTACAGTGGAGATATGGGCACTAAAGTAGAAAAAGCTATTAGTCAAAAAAATAAAGGTCCGCTACAATTTGTTGTCGACATGGTGCCTGATAATATTTTTTCCGCTGCATCTTCCAATAGGAATATGCTTCAAGTTATTTTCTTCTCTCTGTTTTTTGGGGTAAGCCTTTTACTTATCAAACCAGAATCAGCCAAACCGATTATTGATTTTTTCAATGGATTGAATGATGTTGTACTTAAGATGGTTGATTTAATCATGCTGATGGCGCCTTATGCTGTCTTGGCCTTATTAGCTTCATTGGTTGTTGAAACCACCAACACCGATATCTTTACCGCTTTAGGATGGTATGCTGGCAGTGTTATACTGGGTCTGTTACTAATGATAAGTATCTATGTACTGGTCATATACTTTTATACTAAAAAGTCGCCAAGTTTTTTCATCAAAGGAATTAGTCCTGCTCAGTTACTTGCCTTTTCCACTAGTTCAAGTGCAGCTACTTTACCAGTCACCATGGAGCGTGTGGAAGAACATCTTGGCGTTGAAAAAGAAGTTACAAGCTTTGTTTGTCCTCTTGGTGCAACGATCAATATGGATGGTACTAGTCTCTACCAAGCGGTGGCTGCAGTTTTCATCTGTCAAGCTTTGGCTTTCAATTTAAGTTTTGGAGATCAATTGACGATTGTTCTGACAGCTACACTAGCCTCAATAGGCTCAGCGGCAGTCCCTGGAGCTGGAATGATTATGCTAGTTATTGTTTTAGAATCTATCGGATTGCCATCCGAAAAACTTGCGCTTGGTTTGGCCTTAATTTTTGCCGTAGATCGTCCATTGGACATGTGTAGAACAGTGACTAATGTTACAGGTGATGCGGCAGTAGCTATGATTGTAGGAAAGTCTGTTGGAAAATTATCTGAACCAAACATCAAAAACTGGGATGATAACTATCGTAACTAAAATTAATTTGTTTCAAATTTATACTTTATGAAAATTAAATCGTGGCTAAGCATAGTCAGCATTGCAATTTTGATAAGCTCTTGTCAAGATTCCTCGAAAGAAACTCCATTCCCAACAAGGGTAAATTTTGAAATGGAAAATGGTGAACTTAAAGATGTTAAAAAAGACTTTTTTAAAAAAATTCATCAAGCTGCCGAGGGAGTAGATTGGAAGGATATCGAAGCCAAAACTGCCTTTGTGAAACATCAAGAAAAAGCGGTTCAACGACTTGGGATCAATACTCGAAATGAGGAAGAAATCGCCAATGGAGATTTAATTGGAACTTGGTATGAACGAGGATCTAAAAATCTGGCAGGAAGCCTTTTTCGCACCTTGTACGATCCGATGTTCAATCAATTGTACGCAATTTCGGCGGGTGGAACTTTATGGAAAGGAAAAATTCAAGAAGAAGATTGGCAAGTTATCAATCAAGATTTAATCTTTGATGTAAGAATGTTTTTTCTGGTTTCATTGTCTAATGACAATCAAAGAATGATTGCTTCGGTCAATGGTATTCCTCATTACTCAGACGACGCTGGCAATGAATGGACTCCTTCGACTGGGCTAGAAGGCTTTGGAAGATACATTACAGATCCAGTAATGATCAATGATGAAATCTTTTTCTTTACTAAGGAGTCGTATTGGGCGGATAATAAATTATTCCGATCAACAGATTTAGGTGAAACCTATAACGAGGTATACAACTTTACGACTTCGGATGATCGAAACTTAGCAATCAACAAACCTCACGGTACCGAAGATCTTTACATGATCGAACAAATTTCAGAACAACAAAGTAAAGTTCATATTTGGGATAAAGACAATCAAAGTTTGCAATTATTACGTGACAGTGTGAATGTTTCATTTTCTGAAAATGGACGAGCAAATATTGATGGTGTGATCAATGAGGATGGCATCTTACGATTTTATGTTTTCAATGGACAGGATTCTTTGTTTATGACAGAAGATACCTTTAAAACATTTCAGTTTCAAAGTGTTCTCCCCATACGACCTTGGCGATGTGGCGTTTATGCCAGTAAATATGATCCAGATTTTCTGATCACTGGAGGAGTCAACGCGTATTACAGTCATGATGCTGGTCAAAACTGGATTTTGATTAATGAATGGTGGGAATATTATGACAACGTAGAATTTAAGCTTCATGCGGACATGATGTATTTTGAAGATTTCATGGATCAAGAAGGCAATCCGTTTCTACTGACAAGTCATCATGGAGGACTTAGCATTTCTTACAATAAGGCTATTACAAATCAAAATATCAGTTTAGATGGTCTTAACATTGGACAGTTTTATGATGTTACTTCCCATCCATTGAATAACGATTTCATATTCGGTGGAAGCCAAGATCAAGGATTACAAAGAGGAGAAGTGGTAGGAGATTTACCTATCGAAATGGTACAGGTTATTTCAGGAGATTATGGACATACAGTGTTTACTGAAAACAAACAACGTCTTTGGACGGTTTACCCAGGTGGATGGGTTTCTTATTATCCAGAACCGATAACCCAAGGTTATACCGCAGATTATACTGTTGAGTCCGACAATGAATCGGTATGGATTCCTCCTTTAATGGCACACCCTGACGAATCAAAGAATGCGGTATTTATGGCGGGAGGAAATATGAATGGTGGGCCTGGCGCTCATGTCATACAGCTAGAATATAACAACGGGTTTATTAACGCTTCACAATTTCCTTTTGATTTTACGGTCAGCGGTGGTGCTATCTCAGCATTGGCGACAAACCCATTTGATGATAACAAATGGTACGTGGCCACAGATAATGGAAAATTTTATCGTTCGACCGATGGTGGACAGAGTTTTGTCGGTGAAACATTTAATGTTCCTGGCGGGCATTATTTATATGGTTCATGTATTCTACCATCCAAACTAAATGAGGATGTGATCTATATTTCTGGTTCTGGTTACTCAACTGCTGGGGTATTAAAATCGACTGATGGAGGGAATAGTTTTCAAAGTATGACTAATGGTTTACCTCCTACCCTTATTTTCAGTCTCGCACCCAATGAAGATGAAAGTCTAATCTTTGCTGCGACTGAAGCTGGACCATATGTCTTTATTTCCGAGAACAATCAATGGTATGATTTATCAGGTCTTGCTGCTCCGGCCCAACGGTATTGGTCAGTTGAATTTTTGGAAGACAAACAAATTGCGAGATTTGGTACTTATGGCAGAGGAATATGGGATTTTGCTATTAAAACACCACTATCGACAACGAATATCTTAAAAGAGAACTTGAGTTTTGAAATATTCCCAAATCCCCTAGTTGATCAGTCTTTTAATCTTCGGATTTCTACTGATATTGATTTACCAATTAAACTTTCTGTTTTTGATATGGCAGGAAAAATTGCACTGCAACAGGACATTTATCAAAGAGAAAACAAAATTCAACTGCCTACTATTCCTGCCGGACAATATATCATCCAGTTAAAAAATAGTGAATGGAGTGAAACCAAATCAATTATAAAAAATTAAATAGAAAATGAGTGAAGAAAAAAGAATCCTTGGAATAGGCTCAAGAGTAAATCATTCCGCTTATGGAGATGGTGTAGTTATTGGTATTGATGTCGCCGCTTATAAAGTCTGCTTTATGACCTACGGCATTAAGCATGTAGGAAAAGAATATCAAGGTTGGGAAATAATCGAAGCTATCGAAGCAGTCACAGAAGTATCTTATACCGAGGCTGAAAAAGGACTCGCTAAGGTACTAAAGACTTGGCTCGGAATAACGGAAGTTGTCGAACTTGGAGATAAATGGAGCGGTGGAACCATGATCCTTCAACCGGCTGACGAGAGTTTAAAAAGTAAGGAAATCCCGATTGAAACTTTTTTCCATAAAATTGTTATGGTCAGAGACCGTATTCGTGTAATGGAACAACGGATTAATAGTTCGAAACTCATGTCTGATGAAGACAAAGTCAATTTACAGCAATACATCACAAGAATTTATGGCAGTTTAACGACTTTCAATGTGTTGTTTAAATACAAAGAAGACCAATTTAGTGGTGAAAAAAAATAAATATGCCAACCCTACAAAAACTATTCTTGTTTATTGCAATTGTATTTTTTAGCAATGGATGCGTAGAAATTAAAGGTAAGTTCAATGCACTCCCTCCTGGTGTATGGAGAGGAGTTTTACAATTGGATGCACCACCTAAGAAAACGGCTACTGCCAATGACGACATCACTTTAAAAAAAGATTTTTCTTATCAAGGAGAACTCCCATTTAACTTTAATGTAGTCTACAATTCTCAAGACAGTTTCTATATTGAAATTATAAATGGATCTGAAAAAATCATGGTCTCTGACATTCAATTTGCTCGCGATAGATCAACCGCAAAAGATACTGTAATTATTGATTTCCCAATTTATGATTCACACATTGAAGCCATCTTTGAAGAGAATGTAATGGAGGGTAATTGGGTTGTTCGAAGTAAAAATGATTATGCAATTCCTTTCATGGCACACCATGGAAGAGACCATAGGTTTCCCTTTAAAAAAGGAAATACTTCAAATAACTTATCGGGTAAATGGGCTGTCACATTTGAACCCGAAACACCCGATGAATATCCTGCAGTAGGAGAATTTGAACAAAACGGAAATAAACTGGTGGGGACATTTCTAACTGAAACAGGTGACTATAGATTCTTGGAAGGCATAGTAGACGGTAATAAAATGATGATGTCATGTTTTGATGGTTCACACGCTTTTTTGTTTGAAGCTAAAATTATGGGACAAGATGAGTTATCAGGTACATTTCGATCTGGAAAACATTATACTTCTTCCTGGACAGCTGTGAGAAAAGAAGATGCAAGTATTGGCAATGCTTTTGATTTGACTTTCGTCGAATCAACGGAAAATACACTGGACAATTTTGAGTTTAAAAATGAGCAAGGTAAACTTGTTCGACTTGACAACGATCGTTACAATAACAAAGTAACTCTAATTCAAATCATGGGAACGTGGTGCCCCAACTGTAGAGATGAATCTAATTTCCTTAAATCCTACCTTAAGGATCATCCTCAAAAAGAGCTTGAAGTCATCGCTGTAGGTTTTGAAAAATATAAAGAAGAATCCACAGCTCTCAAAGCGCTCGCTAAATATAAATCCAGAATGTCACTTCCTTATGAAGTAGTTTATGGTGGTTACGCAAGTAAAAAATTATCATCTGAAACTTTCCCAATGCTGAATAAAATCATTTCTTATCCGACCTTGTTATTTTTAGACAAGAACAAAAATATCCGCAAAGTTCATACAGGATTTGCCGGTCCTGCCACTAGTGAATACGAAAAATTTGAAAAAGAATTCAATACTATTATTGATCAACTATTAAGTGAAGAATAAGATGAAGAAGTTAACGAATTTGGTATTAATAACTGGTGCAACTTCTGGCATAGGCAAAGCATCAGCCATCCTTTTTGCCAAAAAAGGAAACGACCTAATCATTACTGGTCGAAGAAAAGAACGATTAGAAAAACTAAAGGAAAAATTAGTTTCTAAGTATGCAGTCAAAGTAAAACCCCTTTGCTTTGATGTGAGAAATTATAAAGCCACCAAAAAAGCAATTGGTAGTCTTAAAGGAAAATGGAGTGAGATTGACATTTTATTAAACAATGCAGGATTGGCGAAGGGATTTTCAAGCATTGAAGAAGGTGAATTGGAACATTGGGAAACAATGATTGATACTAACTTAAAAGGTTTGCTCTATGTCACAAGATTGGTCTCACCAAAAATGGTAAAGGCCAAAAAAGGTCATATCATAAATATTTGTTCAACAGCCGGTCATGGAGTATATCCAAAGGGAAATGTTTATTGCGCTACCAAACATGGAGTTGAAGCATTAACGAGAGCAATTCGCATCGACCTGCATGAATATAATATTAGAGTGAGTCAAGTTTCACCAGGACATGTAGAAGAAACTGAATTCGCAAAAGTTCGCTTTGATGGCGATACTCAACGAGCCAAAATATACGAAGACTTTAATCCTTTAACTTCCAAGGATGTTGCTCAAGCTGTCTATTTTGTTGCTAGTCAACCCAAGCATGTTAACATCCAAGATATTGTCATGATGGGTACGCAACAGGCAAATGTTACTATCATCAATCGTAATGGTCGAATTTATGACAAATGAGAAAAATAATGTTTTATTTCTACCGCGTCCTTTGCCTCCATTCTTCCAGACAGAATTAAACGTAATTCTCTTCTTCTTTCGGCACCTTCATACAATTTCATCTCCTCAGTACTAACGGCTCGCAGCGTTGGAACTTGACACGGTTTTTTAGTTTCCTTATCCAAGGCGACGAATGTAAGGTATGCGTGATTGGATTTACGTGTATTGGCACCTGTAATATCTGCCACATGAACTTCAACATAAATTTCCATTGAGGAATTGAATGCTCGAGTGACCGTTGCAATTACTGTAATCACATCTCCCATATTAATTGGATGTTGAAAAGAAACATGATCTACCGAAGCAGTCACCACATGGGCCTCACTATGTTTCCCTGCACATATACCGCCCGCTATATCCATTATTCTCATTAAATTTCCACCCATCATATTTCCTAAAGGATTCGTGTCATTAGGCATAATAAGTTCAGTCATAATGGTGCGCGACTCCGATACCAATTTTTCTTTACTACTCATCTTCACTAAATTTAAAATCAAATATTTTTGCAAAGTTAATTTTAAGGATTTCTTTCACTTCATGTATATCAACTTTTCTATTCAACTCCTTTTCGAGAGAGCTCACCTCCTTATTCTCATCATTTATACCGCAGGGAATGATATTTTTAAAATGATCTAAATTAGTATTTACATTCAATGCAAAACCGTGCATGGTGATCCATCGACTTAAATGAACTCCAATAGCACAAATCTTTCGCGAAGGTAATCCTGTTTCTTGTATCCATACTCCCGTGTAGCCTTCTATTCTATTGCCCTTTATCCCATAATGTTTGATTGTTTGAATGACTACTTCTTCTAGACATCTGACATATTTGTGCACATCTGTAAAAAAATCATCCAAATCAAAAATGGGGTATCCAGTAATTTGACCTGGACCATGATAGGTGATGTCACCTCCCCTATTAATTTTAAAAAATTCAAACCCACCATTCTTTAGTTCGTGATCATTCAATAGTAAATTATCTGTACTTCCACTTTTACCTAATGTATATACTGGTGGATGTTCACAAAAAAGAAGGTGATGATTTTGTAAGATTCTATCTGCTGGATCTTTTGATCTATTTTCGCGCTTGACGCGAATCATATCGTTTAGAATCTCAGTTTGTAAATCCCAAGCTTCTTGATAAGAAATATCAACTAAATCCTTGTAAAATACTCTCGGTAGTTTATTTGACATAACAGCCTATGAAATTGATTGCAAGTTATAAAGCTCCTATATTTGCAAGGTCTAAAAAGAGAAAAATGATTAAAAAAATAGTCTTAGCTATCATTTCATGTTTTTCTACCTGCCTTTTACTCGGTCAATTGGCACCAGATTTCACAATAACAGACACACAAGGAGAAGTTCATCAACTCTATGCAGATCATTTAAATCAAGGTCAAACTGTATTGATCAAAGTTTTTTTCACTTCATGTCCTCCTTGCGCGAATGCCGCGCCACATATTCAAGATTTGTATGTCCAGTGGGGAGAAGGTCAATAT
This sequence comes from Saprospiraceae bacterium, assembly GCA_020629615.1. Lineage (GTDB taxonomy): Bacteria > Bacteroidota > Bacteroidia > Chitinophagales > Saprospiraceae > JAHDCZ01. The sequence continues at coordinate 3,746 of JAHDCZ010000069.1, read as the reverse complement.
GATGTAGAATTTTTTGAATTGAGTAATAAGACTTGGGATTCTAATGCAAATGTTTTGGCTTTTCAAAACACTTATAATCAAACCTATCCTGGTGCCGGTGAAGATGGCGGCTCGGTAACTGCAGTATCACCTTTTATCGATGGAACTTTTGGACAGTTTTTCGGGACACCAACCTATATTGTCATCGCACCAGATGGCTCGGTTGATTTTGATGTAAGAGGTTCTGGATTAAGTGGTACTTTAGAGGCCATTAATGAATCGATTGAAGCCACAGGAGCTATCGGAATGGAGAGCGCAGAATTTGCAAGTTATCAAATTAACATAAGTGATATTCACAGCAACAATATCAATCCTCCGTTAACCAATATCTACTTACGATCAAACTCCAATCCGAGCATAGAATATAACATTACTTCTCTTAGTGGCGGAACAAATTCATTTGAATATCCAAGTACTGAAATTCCAGAAATCTCAAATCCTGTTTTGGAAATTGAATGTGACCAGTCCCCTGGAGATGGATTAAGTGCACTCGATTTACTGTTGTATCAAAAGCACATCTTGAACATTAGCACCATTTCAAATCAATCCATACTCTCTGCTGGAGATGTTAACGGGTCTAATTCTGTATCAGCAACCGATTTAGGGATTATTGCAAAAGTGATCAAAGAGATTAATTCAGAATTTCCATCCAAAGCTGCGTGGGAATTCTATTTTCAAAATTGTGGGAATTGTCAAACTTTGAGCTTACCATATTCTCCTGGTGGTGATTTTCTGATAGAAGCATTAGGAACTAGAACGGGCGATGCTAGTTATTAGAAGCCTGAATATTTTTCACTTGTAGAAGATTAATCCCATTTTCACTTACCCCTTCTATTCTATTGTTAAAAAATAAAGCGGTTTCATCATAAAATAAAAACACGACGGGTGCCTCTTCGATTAAGAGAGAATCCATTCTTTGATAAAGATCATATCTTTTTAAAATGTCATCTTCTTGAATCGCTTCTTCATACCATGTATCAAAAGTCTCACTTGAGAAACGTGTATAGTTTGGAGGAGCAGGATTTTTACTATAAAACATACAAAGAAAACTCTCTGCATCTGGATAATCAGCAATCCATGATGCTCTAAAAAATGGAATATTGCCTTTTCTCATTCCATCCCGAAGTACCGCAGATTCTTTCAAGTCTATCTTAATTTTGAGTCCTAGTTTTTCCCATTGGCTTGCTGCGAAAGTAGTAAGGTCCAAATAATCCTTATTGGTCGAAATCGTTAATTCGGGAAATCCTTTTCCCATGGGAAAACCAGCATCTTTTAAAAGACTAGCGGCAAGTTTGGGATTGTAAGAAAATCCTTTTACCCTTTTTGGATCATAAGATGGGAGTCCACGTGGAACAAAGCCGGCTGTTGCAGGTTTTCCTACATTATTTCTTAATGATTGTAGCATTAATTTTTTATCCAAAGCATAATTCAAGGCTTTCCTAACATTCTTATTCAAAAATGAACTATCAATTAACTGCATGTTAAATCCGAAGTACTCAGTATTTAAATAGGGAGATTTAACAAATTTTAATTCATCCTGTAATTCGGGGTGTAAATTTCCATTATGATCTAATAATTCGTTGGCAAAAGATGATTCCAAGCCTGAAATAAAATCGACATTTTTGTTTTTCAATTCTAGAAAAGCAATTTTTTCATCACTGATAAAGCTGGTTCGTACACCATCTAAATTATTGGTAGTTCCTTCGAAATAGAATTCATTTTTCTTTAAAAACAAACCTTGTTCGTCTAACCATCGTTTAAATTTAAACGGCCCCGTACCCACTGGATTAGCTCTAAACTCATCCCCATGATATTCCACACATTCTGAAGGAACTACACTGCAATATTGCATAGTCAAAATACCCATTAATGGCAGAAATGGTTTTTGTAAACGAATGACAAATACGCTATCGTTAGGTACTTGAAATGGCTGAATAGAATCTATTTTTCCTTCAAAAATCCAAGATCCAGGTGAATTTAACTTCTTGTCGATTATTCTTTCTAGCGAATATTTGAAATCATTAGCGCTTACCTTTCTTTTATGTGTAAGGCAACTATTTTCGTGAAACAACACATCGGTTCTTAAATGAAAAGTGTACTTCTTGCCATCATCAGATATCTCCCAGGATCGCGCAATCGCTGGAATAATATTTAAACTGTCATCAAGTTGAACTAAACCGTTGAATAAATGATTGCAGGCCCATATATTATTTTGACTTTTGGCGAACGCAGGATCTAAAGAAGTAATTTTATTCGGTTGATTATAATGAAAAACATTGAAATGCGAAGGAGTATCTGAATGCTTACAAGAAAAAACTATACATATGCAAAAAACATATATAAAAATATCAGCAGATGATTTCAATTTCTTAGATTTACGAAAACGTTAATATATATATAAACTTTAACATTTTAAAAAGGAAACTTAATGGACGCGAAATCGTCTTAACAAGCGTTAGTTCAATGGTCCGGTTCTTCAACCCCACCTTTCGGACACGCTGAATCAACGAAAAATCGAAATCTTAAGGGATTCGTACAAATTAACTAGAAGCAATTTAATGCATTCGTCAATTCGAATGGGTTTAGGCCTGTTCTACAAAACTCATTTAAAATGAAAAACATTTTACGAATACTATTTTTTATCGTAATCGGTGCAAGTACAAATCCAAGTAATCTTTTGGCTAGTAACATTGAAGTTTGCGATGAAAATGGAAATCACATCGTTTTAAACTTAGAATTAGAGAACGAATTATTAAGTGTGACATGTAATACCTCTCCGGTCATCACATGTCCTTCTAACTATTTCGGTTGCCCTGGAGAATCCATAGATCCTTCTAATACAGGAACTGCAACTGCAGTACCCGGAGACCCAAACTGTGTACAACCAGAAGTGACCTATCAAGATGTTGAAATGACTTTGGGACCTTGTAATGGTCAAGTTTTTTTGAAGAGAATTTGGACTGCAACGTATCCAGACAATACAAACCCTTGGCTACTAGCAGATTGCACTCAGATCATTCTACTAGAAGATCAAGATGATCCTGTGATCAATAATTGTCCAAATACTATTAATGTAACTCCAGATTCCGATTGTACTGCAGATGTTCATTGGCCAGAAATAACGGCAACAGATAACTGTGAATTAATCAGTCTTATTGGGACTCATAATAGTGGTGACAATTTTCCTCTTGGTACAACTAATGTGGTATTCACGGCTACCGATGTTTGTGGAAATACCGCTACCTGTTCATTCGATGTTATTGTTGCTGGTACTTGTTGTACTTCAATGCCCTCTATCAATTGCCCTGCGGATTTTACAGGATGTATTGGACAAAACACAAACCCATCAAATACGGGTGAAGCGCTCGGAATTCCAGGTAGTAGTACTTGTCAAATTCCTAATGTTTCGTATACAGATGAAATTCTATCAGAAGGACCATGTAGTGGTGCGATTCAGATAAAAAGAATTTGGACTGCTACAGATCCTAATGATAGTTCTTTATCTGCTAGTTGTAGTCAATTTATCACGCTAGAAGATAGTACCAATCCGTCAATTACTTCCTGTCCTGCTAATATTAGTTTACCGGCAGATTCTAATTGTCAAGCTGTGGCGACATGGATTGAGCCTTCAACTTCTGACAACTGTGGAGTTGCAAGCGTTTCTTCAAATTATCAAAGTGGAGATACTTTTTCAGAAGGTATCACAA
>JAHDCZ010000214.1 GCA_020629615.1 Saprospiraceae bacterium | reverse complement strand
TCTGAAATGCACGATGACCTCGGGGGTGGTTTGACCACCATTAAATTTTTAAGTCAAAAAGTCCTTCGAAAAATAGACGAAGAAAAAACCAAAATTCAAATTCAAAAAATTGCAGATCATTCCCAGACTTTGGTGAGTAATATGAGCGAGATTATCTGGGCCATGAATGCCGGATTCGACAGTTTGGATAGTTTCATCGCATATGCCCGAAGGTATGCTTCAGAATGTTTAAGGGATCATGATTTAAAATTCAATTTTGAATTAAAAGGAAATACTGAAGGGTATCAATTTTCTGGAGAGAAAAGAAGAAATTTATTCTTGGTACTTAAAGAGGCATTACACAATACTGTGAAGCATGCTCAAGCTTCAGAAGTTAGATTAGCATTTGAAGTCAACGAAAAATTAAATATCATCTATCAAGACAACGGCATAGGATTGACAAAGGATAATGTTCTTGGTAATGGAATGAATAATATGAAAAAACGCATTGAGCTATTGAATGGAAGTATTAAGGTAAGTTCGAAAAATGGCATTGAACTAAAGATTCATATTCCTTTGCAGAAAGAAGATCAAAACATACAAGTTTAATATAACTTAAGTTATATAGTATAATCAAGGACGAGAAACGAACTTTAAATTAAAAATGAAATTAACATTACAAGAAAAAGCTCTTATAGATGATAAAGATCAAAGAATGAAAGATGAATCGACTCAAGAAATAAAAGTAGCCATCCTTGAAGATCTCAAAGACATTGCGCTCGAACTCAAAGACCTCTTCAACGAAGAAGAAGGATTGTCTTGTACCCAAGTCTATCACAACGCCGAGGATGCTATTCAATTTTTAACAAAATTTCCTGCCGATGTTGTCCTCTGCGATATTGGTCTTCCAAAAGCCGATGGCATTGAAGCCATCATCGCCATTCGAGAAATATGCCCACAAACCCAGTTTTGCATGTTTACCGTTTTTGAGGATAATGAAAAGATTTTCCGGAGCATTAAGGCCGGAGCAAAAGGTTATATTTTAAAAAATTCTGATCCCGACACTATCCTAGAATCTATCAAAGAATTATACAAAGGTGGATCTCCTATGAATCCAGATATCGCTAGAAAAATTATCGATGCATTTGCAAATGCACCTGATGTTTCGGCAAAAGACACCAAGCTACCCTTGACCAAACGTGAGATGGAATTATTAGAGCTACTTTCTAGAGGATTACTCTACAAAGAAATATCTGCGGAGCTAGGAATTACCACGGGGACAGTGAAGCAACACATTCACAAAATATATGATAAGCTTCAGGTCAACAATCGAACAGAAGCCATCAATCGATATCTAAAAAGATAATTCACATTCGCTAAAGCAAAAAAAGAGGAGAAGCAATTTAACAATTACTCCTCCCTTCCTAACAATTACGAAAATTTACTCGTACTTATTTCACAATACTGACATCTCCTCTGATTATCTCAGATTCGCCAGATTTGTATTTTATCTCTAAAGAATAAACAAAAATTCCTGGATTCATTTCTTGATTTCTAAATCTTCCATCCCAAGCAAATTTCGGATCATTCACTTGAAAGTTTTCCCTTTCAAAAACCATTTCTCCCCAACGATCAAATACCCGAAATGATACAAGCTCCTCTACGCCGTCAGCTCCATACACCATTAATAAATCGTTGACACCATCATTATCTGGCGAAAATGCATTCGGTACATAAATGTTGGTTTCATTGATTACAAAAATATTAATCGATGCAGTTTGAACACAACCATTATCATCTGTCACCGTCAGTACGTAAGTTGTCAATTCATCCGTCGGACTTGCTAAAGGATCTATACAATCTGTACATTCTAGACTTTCGTCGAAGGACCAACTTAAAGACTGATAATTAAAATCTAAAGCTGGATTTAATTGATAACTCTCTCCTATTGATATCGTTGGGTCATCACCCAAATCGATCATCAATTCAGCGGCAGCTGCAATTACAAAATTACTTTCAGTTTCGCATCCATCATCATCTTGAATCATTAGGCTATAGATACCAGGAGATAAATTGTTATACTCCAAATCTTCTGTGAAGGGTCCACCATTGACAGAATAAACATATGGTCCACTCCCTCCCAAAACATTATTGATCATTAATTGACCATCTTGCGCTTCGAAGCAGGTCTCTCCTATCGTTGTAATATTAGGTACTAATTCAACGATAGGTACCATGACCTCATAAATTGTGGTCGCATCACATCCCGTTAGGTTATCCAAGACATTCAAAATATACTCGCCTTCGTCAAAAACAGTGATTGTGATTTCATCACTTATGGCTACACCATTATAAATCCATTCATAAATAATGCTATTACTGGTAGTCGAACCACTACCGTCCAAGAATACGCCTATCTCTAAACTTTCACAAGTAAGTTCTTCTGTCGGTCCTGCAATACTCGCCATGACATCACAAAGAATTCCCATACATGGAAGGCAAATACTACCATCGCAATCTAGGATCGTTTGTTCGTCATTAATCGTATTTGGA
>JAHDCZ010000213.1 GCA_020629615.1 Saprospiraceae bacterium | reverse complement strand
ATTCCAAAGTCCAAGTTAATTCCATATGGCGTGACAAATGACATGATTTCAAATTTGGAAGGAGATTTTGAGTAATGTGCCAACTGACCGATCGATATCGTTGATTCTTCAGCTACGGTTACACTTCCAATTTGATTACATTGTTCATCCAGGATTGGCATTTCTCCAGACTGATAAGCTAAAAAGCTATTGTCCAAAACCAGATCTGTACCTACGACAATGTATTCATCGACTTTATTGGCAGGATTGATTAAGGAATCCATTTGGATGATGTCCTCTGTTGAACTGATATAGTCACCAGACAAAAGTCGCAAATTTGGTAGTAATTGATGTTCATCAAAATTTAATAGTTGTTCTTCTCCTAAGGAGGTTCGATATATTGGGGCACCACTTACTTCTAAATCATATCCGATGCTACTGGCATCTGTGACAGAGGTGGGAGAAGTTGTTTCAAAATTATAATAAGCTACCAAATTTGCATAAGAAGGATGATCAGAGTTGATGGATCGGTGCATCCAATCTTTGATTTCATCAGCAGATAAAGCTTTGTTCCAAATTCTAAATTCGTCTACTTTGCCAGAATATCCAGTCGCAAAATTAGCAGATCCACCTAGCACGAATCGTTTTATGTCTATCGGCTTAAATTTATCGTTACCACTTAACCATAATTCACCGTTCAAATAGATTTCCATGATACCAGAGACTGCATTTTTGGTAAACGCCCAGTGATTCCATTTTTCACTATAGTCGATTTCATTTGCAGGAGCATTAATCCGGTCATAACCTCCTCCATCGTTGCCACAGTCCCAATAGACCTGACCATTCTGCCAAGGTAGATGTACATTAATCTGTCTTCTGTTTGCAGCATCAACACCTTCAAACAAATAGGTGTTTTGCGGTAAGACTTTATCTCCGTAGGTCCACGCGCTGATCGTAATCTCATTACTTACACTTGGAATACCTTCTTCAGTCATTAAAAACTCTGCACCTGAAAATACAATAGAATGATTTTCAATATTCGATATTAGGGTATGAACATTGGTTTCTTGACTAGAAAGTAAAGAAACATCGCTAGACGTCCCTCCTTGATAAGTCAGCTCAACGATAATGTTACTCGTTCCATCCCAAGTGAAAGGTGAATGAAAAATGAATTGATTTTCTATCGTTCCATCTAAGACACTATTGCGATAATATACATTCTGAAAACCATTAGTATGAGGTGATTTTTTGCTCAGACTTTCGTCGAATGTGTGTTTTAGATTTATTCGTAAATGGCTAATGTTTTCAGTTCCCCCATTAGCATCTAACTTAATGCTGTTAATCAAACCCGCAGCCATTCCTTGAGCAACAAGCATAGAAGCCGGATAAAGCATATGAATTTTAGTATCATTCGTATTCGCCTCAAAGGCGCCTAAAATTTCTGCACCCAAATTAATCGAATATTCAGTTTCACTGATCACTTGATCATAAATAGTTTCTTTCTGAACACTTGAGTAATAGGTATAAGTTGGCTGATTGGTATAAGAAAACTCATCACCTGAAAAATTTGATATCACATGCGTGGGACTGATTCTGCTGATGGAGTCTACTCGAGTCGAATCAATAATATTGGTATTACAACTATAGTCCCATTCACCACATCCTTTGTTTCGATCATTGAAATCTGAAACCAAACCATCTTTGCACCTCATGGAATAAAGCATAATTATTTTTTCGTATTGATTGTGATCGCCTTCCGGAAATTCGATCATGGTATCTCTTGTCGTTGATTCATACGTAAAAGCCTGAATTTCGGTAATATTCTGGGCGGATAAAGTCACGCTAAAAAGAGAAAAGAGAAGAAAGTATAGCTGTTTCATACGATAAACTGTTTGTGAGATAATTCAAAGACATCTAAAGATAGTAATTTTAGATTTTTCATAAATAATTGGCATCTTTCGATAAAATTTCGCGTCATGTTTTATGAGTTTAAAGGTTTTATTCCTGTTGTGGATCCTTCGTCTTTTGTGCATCCCTTGGCTGCGGTTACAGGAAATGTAATCATAGGTAAAGACGTTTATATTGGTCCAGGTGCAGCAATTCGTGGAGATTGGGGAGGTATAGAAATTCATGATGGTTGTAATGTGCAAGAAAATTGTACGATTCATATGTTTCCTGGGGTCACGGTAGTTTTAGAAACTTCCGCTCATATCGGTCACGGCGCAATTATTCATGGTGCACGAATCGGTCAAAATGCGATGATCGGTATGAATAGTGTAATTATGGATAATGTTCAAATCGGTGCAGAATCTATTGTTGGAGCCATGTCATTTGTTAAGGCCAATAGCGTTTTTGAACCTAGAAGTTTGATTGTGGGAAACCCGGCTAGGAGAATTCGAGAAGTTTCGGAAGAAATGGTACAGTGGAAAACGAACGGCACCCAGTTGTATCAAAGTTTACCCAAAGATTGTCATGAAACATTACGTGAAGTAGAAGCATTGACTGCAATACCCAAAGATCGACCGAAACAGGAAGTCTTGTTTGAAACTTGGAAGCAGATAAAAGAGTCTTA
>JAHDCZ010000212.1 GCA_020629615.1 Saprospiraceae bacterium | reverse complement strand
CCCATTCCTACGATCCAAGTTCCAACAAGTCCTGCAATAAAACAGGATTTGTTAAACTGAATAATCTCTTGTCTTGAAATTCGAAAACTTAAAAGTCTAATTATTGTGTTGAAAGTTTTCATTTCTTAAAACTATTATGTGATTTTCTATTTATTGCCCTTTAACTGAATGCTCTATCTCGAAATTCCGATTCCCAATTTTCTAAAATCTCTAATCTATCACGGATGCGCCGCGACCCAAACCTCTCCATCTTCAAATATCTCCTTTTTCCATATGGGGACCACTTGCTTTAAGGTGTCGATTGCAAATTCACAAGCTTCAAACGCGGCTTTTCGATGAGGAGTCGATACCGCAATAATCACGGCAATCTCTTCAATGTCCAAGACTCCAACTCGATGATGAATCACCACTCTTTGTGCGTCCCATTTTTCTACAACAGCTTTCGCTATTTTTTTCATCTCCGAAACAGCCATTGATTCGTAAGCTTCAAATTCTAGACGCAAAACCTTTTTGTTATTGGTGGAATTTCGAACAGTTCCTATGAAAAGAGCAATACCACCGGTACTTGGGTGGCTTACAAAATCCGAACAAATTTTAGGATCCAAAACATCCTTCGATATTTTAATATCTATTCTCATTATCCTCCTGCCACTGGTGGAATAATAACGACTTCATCATTCGCCGTCAAGGCAAAATCATCCAAACGATACTCTTCATTGATGGCAAAAGAAATCGAATTCAATGCCTCAAATTCAGGAAAATCTTTACATAGTTGCTCCTTTAATTGTGCAATACTCATGACGTCATAATCAACGACAAGATTTTTTTCTCCGATAATGTCCTTCGCGATTCCGAAGGCAACTAAATTTAATTTCATATCAAAAATGAATGATCAATAATCGAATTCCAACGAAGAAAACCAAAACAGCAGTCACTCGTTTCAAGGACAAGTTAGATAATTTTTGAGAACCCATCCTCGAACCGATCTGTCCACCTATAAATACCGTGCTCCCCAGAAAAAATATAAATCTCCAGTCCACCGATTGAGTCAAATTACTTAATTGTCCAACCAGTCCAGCGATAGAGTTTACTAAGATATAAAAACTAGCAGTTGCGGCAATTATTTTAGCTTTCGCCCAATGGGTCAAATGAAGAAATGGAGATAAGAAAATCCCGCCACCAATTCCGATAAGACCCGATAAAAAACCAATAGACCCTCCAACGAAACTATCTTGAATCCGAGACTTTTCTCTTTCATGTGTATTTTGATGCTCAGGTCGATTCCAAAGTAATATGATACCTGCAAGACACAAAGAGATTCCTGTGATGAGGAAGAAAATACCTTCGCTAATTTCTAATCTTCCTCCCCAAAATGCCAGAGGTACGGACAATAGAACAAGCGGTGTCGCTTTTGTAAGTTTTAAATGACCACGTTTCCAAAAGATATACGTGCCACCGCAAACTACGATAATGTTACATATTAATGCGGTCAGTTTTAATGCTTGAAAATTAATACCAAACAAAGCTAGAATAGCCAAATAACTGGACCCACCTCCAAAGCCCACGGAAGAATACACTACAGAAATGACAAAAAAAAGGATGACGATTTCGTATTGCATTTTAATACTAAATTTTGAATTTGTAAGCAATATATGTTTATTTGATACTACAAATAAAGTTGCTTGAAAGAAATTAGAAAGATCATTGACGCCTACGATAAAATTCGTCATTCTGATGTTCAGCTTGCTCTGGCATCCGTTGTCAACGTAGAAGAATCGTCCTATCGTAGAATTGGTGCTCGGATGCTGGTCCAAAGCAATGGTCAATGGGTGGGAGGTATCAGTGGTGGGTGCCTTGAAGGTGATGCCTTGGAAAAATCTCAAAGGGCCATATTTAGTAATAAACCGACCAAGGTGATTTATGATACACGAGACGATGATCAGAATCAAATAGGAGTCGGACTCGGTTGTAATGGCGTGATTGAAGTCCTTTTGGTACCGATTGATCGTACAGATCCTGATAACGAAATCGAATTACTTCGCAAACTAGTACAACTAAAGAAACCGTCATTATTACTTAAAGTTATTGATTCTGAATCATTCTTTGGAACAGTGAAAATTCATGACAAAAATTCCAATTTTTGTCATGTCAAAGAGAAGCAATTAAATGCTTTGGTTCAAGAAAGTGTACAAAGTAAGAAGCCGAAAATCCATCAATGTATCAATGAGGCTGGCGAGCAGATAAAATTGTTGATCGAGTATATAAAACCAGAAACAAGACTGGTAATCGTAGGCGATAATTATGATGTGCAGGCTTTAGTAGAAATCGTTTCTCAATTGGGATGGGAGGTCTATTTAATTGGAAGCAAAAAGAAGATTTCCAAACAAGTGTTTAAATTATGTGACAAGATCTTGGATTATGCCGAGATAAAAAAAGTACCATTACATGAATATACTGCCGTGGTGTTAATGACTCATGATTATAAAAAGGACTTGAATGCATTAAAATATTTTGTTGATCAAAAGATTGCGTACCTTGGAATGCTCGGACCGAGAAA
>JAHDCZ010000068.1 GCA_020629615.1 Saprospiraceae bacterium | reverse complement strand
ATGTTTTCTTTTTTTAGTACAACAAAAATAGTCCGAATTGTTTCATTTCAATGCTATAGCTGATACAAATGCAGTGCATTAAACATATTAAATAAATTATTAATATAATAATTACATTCGCGATAAGCGGACGATCAATTTTGCTATCTTATCTGAAATAGGAGGGTAGAGCATTTTAAAATCCGCAAATTTTCTTTTCAACACACCTCTCTCATTTGAAAATTCAATGAAACTAAATTTTCCGTTGGATTTGCCGATGCCACTATTGTTTACTCCGCCAAAAGGTAAATGTGGGTTAATGGTGGAAATCATTAATTCATTGATGCCCGTTCCTCCTGCAGAGCTGTGATTGAGCAAGTATTCAATATTTTTCTTACGCTTGCTCATGATGTAAAATGCGAGTGGTTTGGCTTGCTGATTTATGATTTTAGGTACTTCTTCAATTGATTTGAAACTAATCATAGGTAAAATGGGACCGAAGATTTCTTCTTGTAAAATTGGCATGTCATCATTCACATTGTCCAAGAGTGTAGGACTGATAAATAAATCGTTTACATCTGATTGACCACCATATGCGACTCTTGCTCCTTTGGCTTTCGCCGAATCTAAAAGTCCTTGGAGACGAAGAAAGTTTCGTTCATTGATGATCCGACAATATTCTTTTGATGCTTGGATGGAAGAATTACCTTTTTCAAAGAATCTGGAAATCGCAAAACCAAATTCTTCGATAAATTTTTCTTTTTTGGATTCATGGATTAATAAATAGTCTGGCGCGATACATACCTGACCCGCATTCATAGATTTGGCCCATGCAATTTGACTTGCTACTTTCTTGATATTTACAGAATCATCAACGATGACAGGTGATTTTCCTCCCAATTCCAAAGTGACCGAACATAAATGTTTTGCAGCTGCCGTCATCACGATTTTTCCAACCTTAGGGCTTCCAGTAAAAAAGATATGGTGATATGGTTTTTCTAATATCGCAGTGGTAACGGGTATATCACCTTCAATGACGGCTATTTCATTTTCGTCAAATAAGACAGTTATCATTTTTTTGATGAATGCCGCAGTATGCGCTGCTATTTCTGACGGTTTAATTGTCACGACGTTGCCAGCGGCTATCGCATGGATCAACGGATTGAGAACCAATTGAAACGGGTAATTCCAAGGAGCAATTATTAAAACATGGCCCTTGGGTTCGTATTTAATTCTTGATTGTATACCCAGCATGGTAATCGGGGCTTCTACGTAATGATCTCTCATCCATGCTTTTAACCTCGATTTGATATGTTTGATACTCGTAAGAACAGGAGCTATTTCGGTAATGAGTAATTCGTTTTTTGACTTTTTTAAATCATTCCAAAGTGCCTTTTCTAAAGCTGTTTGATTGGTCGGTGTTAAAATGTATTGTTGTATTTTCTTAATCTTTTGCAATCGTTCTTTAGTCGATGTATTTTTGATACGTTGAAGATTATCTGCCGCACTTTGAACTTCATAAATTCTGTCGACCTCTTGAATTTGATAAGATTTATCTTCCATTGAGTAATTGCGTTTGAGATTAACGAGTATACAATTTCAATTGATTTTGTTTTAAGTTAATTCTTTTTCTTGATAGAAAAGCCATCGGGATGACCATAAATATGAACGATGTCAACAAATTGTGAGGTTGACAAACCACCAGGATTTAATCCTGGTTGTCCCTCTGGAATTGGAATGTTTAATTTTTCAAAATATTCTTTCCAGATGGGAAATGTTTGATTGGTTTCTGGATCATTAAAAGTCATAGGAAATAAACGAAAAACTGGAGTTCCTTTATTGGCATGTCGGAAGGCATCATAGATTAATTCTGAGCAATAATATTTATTATTGGTCATGTCAAATGCTTCATCGTAAGCTTTGCCTTTGGATTCCATAGCAAATTGCGCTGCGTCTGGTACCAGTTTTTGTAGTTCTTCGTGGACTCTGCCGACCATAACCTTTGGTTTTCCTTGTGTATCCAAGGATCTTTGCAGAAAGGTATCCAATGGGGTAATTACGACTCCTTCGGTAATAGCTTCGACAACATTAATTTCGCCTGTCTCGTATTTGAGAATCATTCCTACATGAGATAGCTTGGCCCCACGATATCCAAAAGTTACTTTTTCTATGGACTCACAAAATGGTCCACAATCACTATCTTGAAACATTAGATCGCCCGTTTCCAAAGGAAATAGCGACATGTTTTCTGACTCGACAATCGGTACTTCGACGACTGTTTTTTTCTCTTCATTACAAGAGAAAATAAACATAGAAATCACAAAAATTGCTAATTGGAAGTTTTTCATCTGACCAATGTAATTAGAATATATTTTTCTACCTCGTGAATTGTGATATTTCCTGCAATTATCCTTCAATCATATTAGATTTTTTATAATAAATAACTGACCTTTGTTGCTTTCCATTGCAAACTTCAATCGGCTTATGATCCTATTTTTTGGAAATCCTGAATCCCATGTTTTTGCTGTGCAAGTGAAAGACAATTTATCCAATGAAGATATCAATAAATTAGTTTGGCTTTTTGGTCAAGAACCTCTTTTAGATCTTGAGATTATTACCAAAGAATTCATTGGCCCGCGAGCCACGATGATCACTCCTTGGAGTACGAATGCTGTTGAGATTACTCAAAATATGGCAATCACTGGTATTTTGAGAATAGAAAAGTATCGTGCTTTAGAAGAAAGCAACAATCACTTTGATCCTATGCTAAGTCAAAAGTACGCACAATTGGATCAGCAAATTTTCACAGCAACGATAGAGCCCGCTGCAGTTATGCCTATAATGGATATTAAAGCTTATAACCAAGAAGAAGGCTTGGCTTTAAATGAGGAAGAAGTAGCGTACCTTGAAAATTTATCCAAAAGATTAGGACGTCCTTTGACAGATTCTGAAGTGTTTGGATTTTCGCAGGTTAATAGTGAACATTGTAGACACAAAATATTTAATGGAACATTTTTGATCGATGGGGAAGAAAAAAGTACTTCACTCTTTAAATTAATAAAAGAAACTTCCAAACAAAATCCCAATACGATCGTTTCGGCTTACAAGGACAATGTCGCTTTTGTGGATGGTCCAGAATTAAATCAATTTGCTCCTGCAAGCGCAGATAAACCGGACTACTACCAAAAGTCAAAATACCAATCTGTCATTTCTTTAAAGGCAGAAACCCATAATTTTCCGACTACTGTTGAGCCTTTTAATGGCGCAGCGACTGGATCAGGAGGAGAGATTCGCGATCGGCTTGCTGGCGGAAAAGGATCATTACCTCTAGCAGGTACTGCACTATATATGACCTCTTATTCTAGACTAAACGAAAATAGACCCTGGGAAAAGGCAATGGATGAACGCCAATGGCTCTACCAAACCCCAATGGATATATTAATCAAAGCTTCTAACGGAGCTTCGGATTTTGGAAACAAATTTGGACAACCGCTGATTAACGGATCAGTTTTAACTTTTGAGCATCAAGAAGATGCAAGAAGATTGGGCTTCGATAAAGTGATCATGCAGGCGGGTGGAATTGGTTACGGGAAAAAATCTCAGGCCATAAAAGCTGTCCCAAAAGAAGGAGATCTTATCGTCATATTGGGCGGTGATAATTATAGAATTGGTATGGGGGGAGCAGCTGTTTCTTCTGCGGATACAGGAGAATTTAGTACGGGCATTGAGTTAAATGCAGTACAACGATCTAATCCTGAAATGCAAAAGCGTGTGGCAGATACTATTCGTGCATTTGTAGAATCTTCAAATAATCCAATCATCTCCATTCACGATCATGGCGCTGGAGGACATCTTAACTGCCTTTCGGAACTAGTAGAAGAAACGGGTGGTTTGATCCAACTGGATGATTTGCCGATAGGGGATCAAACTTTATCAGCGAAAGAAATCATCGGGAACGAATCGCAAGAGAGGATGGGCTTGGTCATTGGTCAAGAAGATATTCAGATGTTGAAGTCGATTGCAGCAAGAGAACGAGCACCCATGTATGTTGTCGGAAAAGTAACTGGAGATCATCGCTTTACTTTTGTGTCAAAATCCACCAATGAAAAACCAATGGATCTTGCCCTGTCTGATATGTTTGGCAGTTCGCCAAAAACTATTATGCAAGATGAAACTATAGATCGAGATTATGCAGAAATCACTTATGATCATCACAGGATTCATGAATACATTCAAAATGTATTAAAACTAGAAGCGGTTGCTTGTAAGGATTGGTTGACAAACAAAGTGGATCGTTGTGTGGGAGGTCGGGTAGCTGTTCAACAATGTGTGGGGCCTTTGCAACTTCCGTTAAGTGATTGCAGTGTCATGGCGATGGACTACGATTCAAGTCATGGTATAGCCACGAGTATGGGGCATTCACCCATCTCAGGAATAATTGATGCTGGGGCAGGTGCTAGAAATGCGATTGCTGAAGCTTTAACCAATATCATCTGGGCACCATTAAACGATGGTATTCGTTCGGTTAGCCTTTCGGCGAATTGGATGTGGCCCTGTAAAAACCCTGGAGAAGATGCACGTTTATATCAAGCGGTGCAAGCAGTTTCTGAATTTGCGATTGCATTAGGCATCAACGTGCCAACAGGTAAAGATTCCCTTTCCATGAAACAAAAATATCCAGATGGAGAAGTGATTGCACCAGGCACCGTTGTCATTTCAGCCACAGGACATTGCAAGGATATTCGAAAGGTTGTCGAACCAGTTTTCAAAAAGAACAAAGGGGCAGTATATTATATTAACATGAGTTCGGATGATCATCAATTAGGTGGTTCGTCATTCGCGCAAAGCGAAAATAAAATTGGAAAACATGCTCCCGATGTAAAAGATGCTGCCTATTTTAAAAAGGTATTTGAAAGTATCCAATCCTTAATAAACGATGGTCAAATTGTTGCAGGACATGATGTTTCTGCCGGTGGACTATTGACCTGTTTATTAGAGTTATGTTTTGCAGAAAATGAATTGGGCGCAGTGCTGGATTTGACATCCATTCAAAATGACGATCTCGTTAAATTGTTGTTTTCTGAAAACGCTGGAATAGTCTTTCAATCCAAGGATCAAGATCTTGATAAATACTTTTCTGACCAAGACATTGATTGCCATCGCCTTGGTCATATCGTTGAGGAAGCTACTTTGCAATTGAAGAGCAAGGATCAAGTATTGGATTTTGATATTGCAAAGTTGCGTGATGAATGGTATGAAACTTCTTATTTGTTGGATCAAAAACAAAGCGCAGGTAACAAAGCACTGGAGCGTTTTGAAGGATATAAAAAGCAGCGACTAAGCTTTAAATTCCCTGCTCATTTCACAGGGAAATTACCAAAGATTGATGATTCCAAACCGAGACCAAAAGCGGCGGTCATTAGAGAGAAGGGGAGTAATTCTGAGCGAGAGATGGCCAATGCCATGTACTTGGCGGGATTTGATGTCAAGGATGTACACATGACAGATCTGATAAGCGGTAGAGAAAACTTAGAAGATATTTCTTTCATTGGAGCGGTAGGAGGTTTTTCAAATTCTGATGTTTTGGGTTCTGCAAAAGGTTGGGCTGGAGCATTTAAATATAATAAGCAGGCTCGTGAAACTTTGGAAAAGTTTTTTGCGAGAGAGGATGTTTTGTCCATCGGGATTTGCAACGGCTGTCAATTATTTATGGAGTTGGACCTGATCAATCCAGATCATGCCGAGCATGGAAAAATGATTCATAATGATTCTAAAAAACATGAAAGTGCCTTCACATCCGTTAAAATTCAAGAGAACAAATCTGTGATGCTTTCTTCTTTGGCTGGAGCCGAATTGGGGGTATGGATCTCACACGGAGAGGGTAAATTTAATTTACCTATGTCCGAGGATCAGTATGATATTGTAGCCAAGTATTCTTACGACGCCTATCCTTCCAATCCTAATGGGAGCGATTATAATACGGCTATGCTCGTTAGTGCGGATGGAAGACATTTAGTGACTATGCCTCACATCGAACGCTCGACCTTTGATTGGAACTGGGCTTATTATCCGGATGATCGCAATGATGAAGTTTCTCCATGGTTGGAGGCTTTTGTCAATGCGAGAAAGTGGGTGGAAAGTCAAGATTAGTTTTTCTCTTTCTTTTTAAGGCTTCTCCATTGCCATAACCGCTACCCAAAATAGAGTTGCCAATCCACTTTTCTATAGTTTTTGAAAAAAATGATAACTATCAGAATAAATGAACACACTACGGTGTCTGACCTGCCAAATTTGATGTTTGACGGAGGAGTTTAATTTGACTTAATTTTTTTGCGTCGTTTTTTCATCAAGGAAAAAATGAAGGCCCGTCCGGAAGGACATACTATTCAAAAAATAAAATATTTTTAAGTGCACTGCACGCTAAAAGTACATTTTCCGTATCTTATAAGCATTAACCAACTTTAATAAATAATCATTATGGGAAATTTAGAAATTCTATTAGGCGCTTTGGCGGCATTTATGTTAGGCTTTTTGTGGTACACGGCATTATTTGGAAAAATATGGCAGGCGGAAACGGGTATTTCAGATGAAGAGGCTCAAAAAGATATGTTGCGAACTCATGGTTTGGCTTTTTTAATGATGTGTGTGATTTCATACGGAATTAATTTTATTGTGAATATGCACGAATTAGCCGATCAGACCTTTGTGCATGGAGCGTTTCATGGTGCAATGTCTGCACTCATTTACGCAGTGCCTGTGGTAGCGATCCATTATGCCTACCAGCGAAAATCATTGAAGTTGTTTTTGATTGATGGTTCGTATTGTGTGGCTTTTATGGCATTGTCAGGAGGAGTTATGGCGGCTTTGAAATTGGGAGTGGCGTAAAAATTATAAATCGCAATTAAGGCCTGTATTATTTCAATGATGCAGGCTTTTACAATTATACATTATTGATAACCATGATAAGGATTCTGTTAATCGTACTAATTTTTTGTAATTTATCAAAAGGTCAAACCAAGATAGGACTTGAGTTTCGTACTAGTTTGAATTCCACCTTTAATAATTCTGAGATTTTAAGTGGTCGGTATTTTATACTTACTGATGAAAGAAACGCTTTAACCAATAGCTTCAGTTTTGGTTTGTTCTATGATCTAAATCGTTTTGGTGTTTTTAAAGTCCATTTTGGGCGACATCAAAATGGAAGAATCATTGATGGTATGTCATATTTTGGTCATAATGGAGGAAACTATGATTTTTTTGGTATTGATGCTCCAGCGAAATATTTTCAAATCGTTCCCTCTTATGCCTACAGTTATTCTTTCGGAAAATCTAGGATTCCATTAGAACTGGGATGGGCAATGAATAAGTTGGTTAATATAGAGGACTTGCGTTTTGTGGGAATCAATTCCTATAATTACGATATTCGAGCAAGTCTAGGTTATGAGTATTCTATTTTTAAAAACGCTTCAATAGGATTTAATGCGATTTACTCAAAGGCACTCACAAATTATTCTGACGAATTTTTTATTGATGGAAAATTCGAACCCTATCAATTTGGTCTAGAGCTGAGTCTGAAATATGCTATTTTTAGTTTTGGTTGAAATGAGGAATGTCGAGCATAAGAATAATGTTTTTCTAATGGAAAAATACGTACTATTTTATCTTGTCTTATTGATTTCCTCCTGCTTTCCAATTCCAGAAAGTGCAGGACAGTTTACCGATGATGAGTTTGATGCCATGAGTCTCAGGATGTGTGAAGGAGATGTTCCTGATATCTCAATTGAAGAATTCTTAAGTGCAAAGGAATCATATATGATTTTTGATACCCGTAGTTTTGAAGAATACGAAACTTCTCACATTCCAGATGCACATTGGTTGGGATACAAATCCTTCGACGAAAGTCGCTTAAAAAATATTTCTTTAGAAAAAGCTATTGTGGTTTACTGTTCTGTAGGTTATCGAAGTGAGAAAATAGGAGAGCGTCTTCAAAAATTAGGATATCAAAATGTTCAAAACTTGAGAGGAAGTATTTTTCAATGGGTGAATGAAGGTCACCCTGTTGAAAGTGATGTCAAAAAAAATCAAATCCATGGCTTCAACGCCAAGTGGAGTAAATGGATTAATTCAAAGAATCTCGAAATCATTTATTAGAAATTGAATTAAAGAGACAAGCCCAATTGGAGTTCGCTATTAGATTTTGATCAACCTTGACGAATAGATTTTCTTCTTCTTCGTAGATTCAAATTTCACAAAATAGATCCCTGCGCTCATTTCACTAATTTGAATAGGCTCCTGTCCAGTTGCCATTCCTGAATAAACCAACATACCCAGATTATCGTAAATTGTAAGTGTTCCGAAATCCTCATGATCTATGTCTAATGTAATCTCATCATGGGCAGGGTTTGGAATCACAGCAAAATCATAATTTGGAACCTGTTCAACACTTGTAAGGTTTTGATTATAGAAATTCAGATTATCGAGCAAATTGAAATCGTATTCATCAAAATCATTCAAAGCTAGATTGGCTTGTCGTCCTTTGAATGAATAGAACTTGAATTTAATCATCCCCTTAAAATTGGGAGGTAATTGATAAATGTGATTGACGATGCTTCCTTCTTCTTGACCATAAATGATATCGAAACTTGAAGATTCCTCATTCTCCCATTCGACGTAAGTCATGGCATAGTATGGAACCTCTTCTGGAAAATTCAACTCAATTGTATTTCTGAACTGCACCAAGTCAAATTTCATCACGGGAAATTCATAATCCGAAAAATCGACACACATCGACATCGAGGGAAATCGATCATCATTAAAATTTCTAAAAAGATCTTCACACAAAACTCGAGAACTAGAAGAAAATGATGTTGCTCCCAAATACGTCTCATCATCGTAGTCAACTAAGGCGGTATAGTAGTCACGATCAATCGCAACTTCAGGTGGTATAATAGAAGAAGGATCATTAAATAAATTAGAATAATTGATGTCTAATGATTGTAAAGCTTCTATGGCAAGCGTTAATTCATTATTAGAAGGGTCTATATCATTTTCGGAAGTAAGGATCACATTAATGGAATCAATATTGATGTCAAAGGGTATGGAAAATAAACTTGCATTGCGTCGTCCTGATATCAAAGAATCCACTAAGGAGACCTCCGCTTGGTCCAAAATTTCTCCGTCATGTTCTAGCCGCAGGGTGTAATTACTTCCCGGAGGGATGGTATTACAGCTACTATTTTCAACAAAGACACTGATGTCTATTTGTTCTTGAAAACAGGCATTGTTGGTATGTCGTAAGATTGCAACACGAAAGTCTTGTTCCGGTCCACTAAAATTATTGAATATAGCAGACGCGCTATTGTTATTGGCATTAGCATCTTCCAAATCTATGCGAACACTGACAACATCAAATCCTTCTTCAGTGACATAGTACACATCATCAATAACAAATTCTTGATATCCTGTAAAGGCCAAATCTTCTTCCAAGATGACAGAAGTAGGATTGTCGGTGTCGTTGTCTACAATAATCGGTATTTCTGTTCCGGCTGGCAAAAGCTCATTACTGTTGTTGGTGATTCCGATTTTTAATTCGTAGTAATCTTCAAAGAGGCAAGTAGATTCAAATCTTCCCAAAGCAGTAATTCCTAGATCCAATTCATCCAAGTTGCTTTGTTGGTAAGGGAGACCCACCGCTTTCCACGCTTCTTTGACGGCGGCTTCTTCAGGGGAATTGATTCCATATAATTCTTGGGTTGCTAGAATGGTCAGATCATATGCTTCAGGATAATTAGTAGTTTCGATCATGTATTGTGTCAGAGTCAGAAAAGCAATTTGCATCGCTTTTTCCATTCCGATAGAGGGAACGTTGTATTGTACGCCAAATTCCGTGGTATCCACTTTGCCTTCCACGAGTAGATAAAACCAGTGATTCAAAACTCCACTATTGTAATGAACGTCCGCACCATCTTCCCAATGTGTTCCTTTGTAATGTTTGGGATTGCCATCTACCGTGGGATCTTCCATGGATCTAAATGCATCGATGTTTGGATGGGCAACAAATCGACCACCAATTAACCAGTCAAAATTTTCATTGTCCTCGTAATATTCCAATGCTTTTCCAAAAATGTCACTCATGGATTCGTTAAGCGCTCCAGATTCATCGGCATAGATTAAGTTTGCCGTGCTCTGCGTGATTCCATGTGTAAATTCATGCCCGACAACATCAAGGGAAGTTAATGGGTTGTACCTACAATCTCCATCTCCAAACCATGCGTATTGTCCATCCCAGTATGCGTTCACATAGTCAATTCCGTTTCCTATATGTACGACTGATTGCAAAGCTTTACCATTATTATCTATGCCATTCCAATTAAAGTTATCAATGAGCAAATCATAGAATCTTGAAGCTCCATAGTGTGCATCAATCGCCGACTCTCCGTTGATTTGATCTGTAAAATCAAAGTAATTTTCGTCACTGGTAATCAAACTTGGAGACCCCGTATCTTGATACGTGATGATTCCGTTTCCACGTGAGTCGTCTTGTAAAACAAAATTATTCGGAGCTATAGAATCCACTCTAAATTCTTTTTCTCCGTAATAAGTGGTGATGCCTTTTGAAGGAACGTTTTGATGATGATGTAGTGAAAATTGTTTAATCAAATGGCCAGTCTGGGCACTAATAAAATATCGTTGCTGATCTAGGGGTTTGGTTGCATGTAGATCTACTTGATAGACAAGATGATAGTCCGTTGACTTTTTGGGTATGGCCGAATCAATAATTTTTAGAATAGCTTTGGTTTCATGATCATCATGAGCCAATGCAGTTCCATGAAAATGAGTTGCTGCATATTCTTCAGCGCCCATGATTTCTTTTGCAAATTGTATGGCTTGATCTGTTGTAATCTTAGGAGTGGTATTAAGATCGATCTCGGGCAGGTAATCACCGTTTGTGCTTACAATTTTATCTTCACTAGTATGAATATGATAACTAGCTCCAAACACTTCGATACCATTGTGATACTGTTGGTATTTGTAATGCTTAAAATTATTTTTTCCTGTTTTAGTAGAGATCAGTTTCATCTTGTCTTTATCGGTCAGGCCGAATGGGAGCGCAAGATGATTAAAGAATTGTTCAGGAGAAAGGTCTTGGGCGAAATCAATTTTTAATGTATTATCTATTCGCTTTGTTAAATAATGTTTTTCGCTTTGCGCGAATGTTGGAACAAAGTGTACTAAGGACAAAAGAAAAATAAGAAATCTCATAGTTGAATTTTATATCACCACCGTTAAGCATTTAAGATAATGAATTCAATCAAGAAATAAGATGTTTAAGGACCGAATAAGGACCGAATGTTTTGCTTACGATCAATTCATAAAAAGTACATAAGCATTAAGAGAGCTTGCGACCACCAGCCATATTAAATAGGGTAGTATGAGCAAAGACTTTAGTTTGAGTTCTTTTTTGTACTTGTAGTAGAAAAATGCAACAAGAAGACAAAGTAAGATGATCACACCAAGTGCCAGTATTACTTGGTGGAAACTAAAGAATATCGGATTCCAGATCACATTTAGAATCCATTGAAAAATATATGCGATGATCAATGTATTTCGATTCTTCGTTTCTTCCCAAGCAGCGGTCATGTATAAACTAAAACAGATCATGATGCTGGTCCAAGCAAATCCAAAGAACCATCCAGGTGGAGTCCAGGGTGCTTTGTTCAAATTGTTATACCAATCAGATGCTACTCCGTCACTCGTAAAATAACTACCGGCCCCGAGTGCTGCAAAATTGAGAATTAGGAATATTACAATGCGTATTTTCACTATCAGATTTAGACCACTTTGACCATAACGGCATTAGCACCTTTGGGACCCATTTCAACTTCGAAAGTAACATTGCTTCCTTCGTTGATGTCATCTCCAGAAACATTGTTGATGTGTACGAATATACTGTCCTTTGTCATGGAATCAATGATGAAGCCATAGCCTTTTTCTGCATTGAAATATTTGACTCTACCAGTACGAGTCTTTTCTTCTGGGACATGATCTTTCTTGGGAATACCCAAGACAATATCTTCTGCCTTAATCACCTTTTTCTTTTTCGTTGGATCTGGTGGCGTAGTGGTAAGATTACCATTTTCATCAACATAGGCAAACATTTCTTTTAAAGATGCTCCTTTGTTTTCTGCTTTCTCCAATTTTCGCTGTTCACGTCGTTCCATTTTGTCCTGCCGCTTCTTACGACGTTTCTTTTCTTTTTCATTTTTAGCGAACGATTGTTGCGATTTTGCCATGTTGTAATTTTAGTAAAAAAATAATTAGAGACCGATCTATGAAGAGAAAATCAAGGACAAGAAATCTAAAGCACACAAATCTATCTAAAATAAATGACATGTGTAATAAACTCAACTCTTAATTAGCTTTAGAAGTTCCGTTTATTTTAGGCAACTTAATTTTTTTGCCATTAAAAAACGAAGAGTAGAATTATGACTGTTGGAATTTATAAAGCTTTACAAATTTTTTGAAAATGCATGAGGTACCAATCGGCTATTTCATCCATCGGTAAACTGGCGGCCGCAATGTAATTTAATTTGCCCAACTCCTTGCGATGCTCGTCATCGGTTAACAATTTTTCAACCGCATCGGCCATCCCTTTGACATCTCCTGGTTCGAAAAATTCTCCTACATATCCTTCTTCTTCAACCAACTCTTTCAAGTCACCAATCTTTGGAATGATCGCAGCCTTTCCATAACTACCCGCTTGATGTAGTACACCCGAACTACCTGTAGTACTCGTATAATCAAACAGTACCGCAGTAGCATCGGTAAATAATTTTGGTACATCTTCTTCTTCAACATAACCTGTAAATTTTATGTTGGGAATATGTTTGTATTTTTTGGCCACATTGTCGAGGTATCCTTTGACATTGGGATTGTCCGTTCCAGCAATGACAATTTCGATTTCCTTGTTTATTCTTTTTCTAACTTCGGCGACAGCCTCAATCATTCCCTCAACTTTTTTATAGGTTCCAAATTTCCCGAAAGTCATAATTTGGAGCGGTTTGTCTTCAGCGCTAAAATCAGGTAATGGCGGTAGTTCAAAACTTCCGTGAGGCACCAAAGCTACATTCTTTGCCTTGTATTTTTTTTCTAAGATCTGAACATATTTAGCGATGGTAACGGTAACCATATTCGCTGAAAGCACAAATCGCGTTATAATATTACCAAAAGTCCTAAATATAAAAGCGAGGACGGGATTCTTGGTGATGCCTGCAGATTTTAAATCAACGGTTTCCATAATATTGTGCAATAACACTAATGAAGGGATACCAGACCATTTACTTAAAAGTGGTGTTAAAAGTCCAAGCGTCGCCGGGATTTTTCCATCCCCAAAGGATAGGAATTGAATATTATAAAAAACCACATCAGGTTTTTCTTTCTTTAATACTTTTCTAATTTTAAGCGCATTGGTCCAGCTGTTGAATTTCCAAACTTCTAAAACACGTACCTTAACGGATCCATCAACTTTAAAATATTCTTGACCCTCTGGTAACGTATCAGAGAGAATAATGATTTCTTGTAGTTCGTCTTTCTTTTCTTTAAAGTGATTGATTAAATGATGAGCATATTCATTTAGGGTGCCTTTGCTTGGAGGGTAGGGAGAAACGATGGCTAATTTTAATTTACGCATGATGCTACATTTATGTATTAAGAGTATTCGTTTTTGATTTTAATTGTGTTAATTGATATAAGACCATAGAGACGAGCAAAACACTCATCACTATAATTTGGATTTTAATGATCTCTTCTAAACTGTGATGAAAGCCATAGATTAGACTCACTTGTGCGATACCTGCTACTACTGACAGAATTACAGGAATATATTTTCCCAATGACATATAATAGTATGCGAAGACATTTGCTCCTGCAAACAGGGTCGTTGCGATCGCATAGCGATAAAGTAGGTGAGATACTTCTAGATATTCTGATCCAAAAAGAATGCTGATGATCAATTCTGGAAATAATAAACATCCTCCGATCACTGCAATTCCAAATCCTGCTGTAATACCAAAGGACAGCCAAAACAACGAAAAGTGGGGTAGTCCTTGTTTTTCTCTTTGAATGACCTTGGGGAATAATAAGGTGACAATGGTCCAGGTGCCAAAAAAAACTACTCTTCCGATCAGTGCTATGGCAGCATAGAGTCCGGCTTCCGCCGAATTGAAAAAGTGTTTTGTCAAAATGACATCGCTATTGTTGATAAGTATTTGACTGAATTCATAGATTAAAATGATGCCCACAAAACTCTTTACTGAATTCTGTTCTTTGAAAAGTGTTTTAGTTTTTTTCTTCTTAGGTATCCAAATGGCCGCAAAAAATGAAGCAAGAAATCCTAAACTTACAGCCTCGGTAGTTAGATGATTTGCATATTTCAAAGCAGCATAAATCAAGGCAAATGTCACAATGAATCTCAATAACATTTCAAAAATATAAGTCCAAGCCAATCGTTGAAATAAATCGGATCCTTGAGCGATTCCACGTTTGACACTCATGTTAAAATACAGCGGTATTCCCAATCCAATTAAGGCAATCGGTAGCCAGGAATCAAATTGTAAGAAGGACTGTACAAGTTTCGAGAAAATAATTAGAAGAAATCCAATGATTAATCCGATGATCAACACCTTTCGATTAATCCAATGTTCAAAGGCTAAAATTGATTCATCATCTTGATCCGCAAAATAACTTGCTGAAAATTTAGCTGCCGTTAATTGAATTCCAACAGCAAAAAAAGAAAGCATTAATACGCCGGTCGCAATTACGCTGGCTTCTGCAAATCGTTCTGGTCCCAAAACTCGTCCTAAGATCAGATTGATAAGATAGTTTCCGGCATTTACTAAAAGCGTACTGATAAATAGAAATCCGGCATCTCCTAATTTGAACTTCATGGAACGAAAACAAATTGATTGGTAAATTTCGTAAGATGTGCTAGTTCAAAAAAAGAGTGACCTCTCTTTGCCTTTATTTCCAAAGGTTTGTCTTTTAAATGCTTTTTGGTCATCAATATTGCATTGAATCCAGTAAGATCTATTGCATCGATTTTGCAAAGATCTATCGTTACTTTAGAATAGTTAGATGCTTTTTGAGGTAAAGTTTTTTTAAGTTCAAGCGCATCCATCAAAGTGAGTTGTCCGTGTAGTTTGATTAGGAGATGATCGTTTAATTCTTCAAATTCAACGCTTAAGTTTTCCATCGGTGGCTATTTAAATAAAATCATAATTCAAATATAGTGATAATATTTAATATATAAATAACTGTAAAATAGAGAAAAAACAAATGTACTTAGGAGGAAAAATATTTCCAAAAGAGAAATACAGTACTAATTGACAAGTACAGACAAAGTGGACTGAATATGTTTCGGTCAGCGCTTGTGAATTTTCCTGATTCTATCTTTCTGAAAAAACCGAAATGCCTAAAGTCGCCGATGGATCGAATTAGGAAAATCAGTATAATGACTATGAAAGAATACTTAATCCATTTTTGATTTAAACTAAGGATGTTATTGGAGACCGAATACTCAATAATCGCAAAATAAGCAAGGCCCAAAGCGACAATAATTGTTGCGATTATGGAGCTTTTGGTATTCGTGTTAAACGACTCTTTGTAATCATCTGGCATAGCGGAATCTATTCCCCACTGTCCTCCAAAGACCCAATATAGGTGCAAGAGAGAAATAAATGAGAAGATAAGGGTATTAAGAATGGAAATGAAATGAAGCATTTTTTTAATGCAAAGATAGAGGCAAAATATTTTGTAAAGCAAGTCATTCTGATACTTGATCGAATGCCCTACTTAATCCCGTTTAACCAAAGACAATTAAGATTTTCATTTCATGCAAGATTCGCAAAAAAAAATTGGGTAAAGATTGATCGATATTTTTAGTATGATTTCTTACTCAAAACCAATTCCCATTGCCACGCGGACTTCGTCATGTCGTCTAAACTTAGTAAAGTTTTCCATCCCAAAACCTCGTGCGCTTTGCTTGTGTCAGCATAAACTTGGGTCACATCACCTTCTCGACGAGGTGCTATGATATAATTTAGTTTCTGTCCCGATGTTTTCTCAAAAGAATCGATCACTTCCAAAACACTGTGTCCATTTCCAGTTCCCAAATTGAAGACCTCATGAGGAGAATCATTTTTTGAATTCAATAATCTTAGTAGTGCTTTTACATGG
>JAHDCZ010000067.1 GCA_020629615.1 Saprospiraceae bacterium | reverse complement strand
ATGATAATACAATTGACCCCAATGAACCAATCGGAAATTATGATTTCTTATATGCAGATGTAGCAGCAGGATTATTGTTCTTCAATGTAATGGATCAATACAATAACTGGTATGCCGGTTTGGCAATGCATCACTTAAATCAAGCTGATGTCTCCTTCTATGATGGTGATGTTGTTTCTTTATATTCTCGTTTCACCATTCATGGTGGTGGCCAATTTGAATTGACAAGAAGAGTTAGCTTGATTCCTAATATCGTTTTCTTGTTTCAAGGAAAGCAAAGAGAGTATAATGGGGGTACGAGTTTGAGATTTGCCTTAGGTAATAGTAGACTTCAAAATCAATCTTGGCAGTTGGGTCTGTGGTATAGAGCAGGTACTCAAGATACCGGAGGATTGCATTCAGATGCGATTATATTATCAACTAGATTTAACTATGATCATTTTGGTATCGGATTCAGCTATGATTCTACAATATCAAAATACAGAGAAGCAGGAACGGCAAACGGAGCGTTTGAATTTTCTCTTTCTTACGAAATTTGTGGTCCTGAGAAACGAGCAGTTTACTGTCCTCGATTCTAAATCGGAGTTTAGTTTTTTTAAGATATCCCTATGAACATTATACCTTCTTGACTGAGTTGGTCTAGAAGAAATATATGTTTAACTTATAATAACCAAAAACATGTTTGGCAATAACAGTAAAAAAGATAATTCATCTAGTGGATCATTATCCTCAGGTCCTAGTTCTAATTCAAGCAATAGCCTTGTAGCAGGTACCAATATCAAGGGCAGTATTGATGCCAATAGCGATATCCGAATTGATGGTAAAATAGAGGGTGATATTAACTGCTCAGGCAAATTGATTATCGGCCCACAGGGAGTGGTTATCGGAGAAGTCAACTGTCAAAACGCGGTTATCGAAGGTAGTTTTGAAGGGGTTCTTAAAGTCAAGGAAATCCTCAATGTTAAAGAAAATGCTAAAATTTCTGGGGATATAAATACAGAACAATTATTGGTTCAGGCAGGAGCGATCTTCAATGTCAATTGCAATATGGGTGGACAAACGCTCAAATCTATACAAGGGAAACAGAAAGAACCCGTAGAATTGGTAGCAAATCTGAATGGTTAGTAAAAAGAAAAAAGAAGTCAATCCAGCCCTGAAATATTCTGGAATGGCAATGCAATTATTGATTTTACTACTTTTGGCTGCTTGGGGAGGTCAAAAATTGGATGCTTATTTTCAATTGGAAAATCCTCTGATTACGATTTTTTTTCTACTTGCTGCATTATTCGCATTTTTATACAAATTAGTTAAAGACTTGAGTTAGATGAGTACCAAACAATTCTTTCTTCAGTTATTGTTAAGCTCGGTAGTATCCATCAGTTTGGTTTTTGGATTGTCATTGGCTATGGATATCTCGGATTATTTTGATCTCAGCTGGATGACCTTGATCTTTTTTATTTTTCTTTCAATTGTTATTTTTTACTTAGGTAAAAATGCTTCAAAGAGTAAGAATCAATTTCTTTTCATGAATATTATTGTCATGAATATGTTTGTCAAAATGCTTCTATCCTTTGCTATAATTCTAATGTATGTACAATTAAAGGAACCAGAAAATAAATTGTTTGTCGTTCCTTTTTTCATAATCTACTTTATCTTTACAGCTTTCGAAACCTACTTTATGACCAAACAGTCTAAAGTAAAAAGTATGACTCAAGAGAATGTCTAAATCAGAAAAATATAAAGTTAGTATCGATCATTATGGCGAACTCAGCCTTGATAGTTCAGAAGTGAAAGCTTTAGACATTCAAAAAATATCAAGGAATGAGTATTTGGTACAAACTCCTTTAGGACCAGAAAAAGTAGTTGTCGAAGCGTTTGATTTAGATTCCAAAAAAGTGACACTTTTGATCAATCACAAACGATTGAATGTGGTATTGAAGAATGAATTGGATCAACTGATAGACAAAATGGGCTATGCAGAAGCGATGAAAAAAGGATTTACCAATCTAAGTGCTCCGATGCCTGGTCTAGTCCTTGAAATTAAAGTCAAAGTTGGCGATCAAGTAATGGAAGGAGATCCTATGTTGGTCCTTGAAGCCATGAAAATGGAAAACGTTATCAAATCACCAGGAGATGGTATCATCAAAGAAATCCTCGTCAACCAAGGAGATAAGGTCAATAAAGCTCAGGTCTTGATTGATATGGAATAGATTCCTTTTGAGTTAAATACGAGTACTCTCCTTTAAAGACCTTGATACTTTTTATCAAAGAAACTTCTGTATTGTACAACGCTCTTCTGCTTAATCACTTCACGATAATTTTTCTGAGAGATGGCAAAGATATCATAAGGTGTTTCTTCGTTGTTTATGTAATCTTTTGAGTTTTTCTTCGTGTTATTAAAATAACTCATTGCCTTGTCCTTATTTCTAAATTTACGAATCAAGATAACCTTGGCTTTTTCTTCGACGTTTAAATAAATATCAGTGATCTTTAATTTGTCCAGTTTGTGATATTTTTTGTGATAGTCAGAAAGAGCAATTTTAATTTCATTTACTTTTTTGTTGGTTGCTTCATAAACAACCAAAATCACATAATGTAATTTTTCTTCTTCTAGTTCGAATAATTCTAATTCTTCTTCATACAAAGCTTTATCGAACGCATCACTATCGCCACTTAAAAATCGTTTGATCTCTTTGGCTCTAGTGCTTTCAGGAGTATTTGGGTGTTTGGCGATGACATCACCCAAAGCTGAAATATAAGACTCTTTTCCTTCGAGGTTTCCAATGCACATCGCTTCGAGGAGAGAATACTTAGGCAACAAATCTGCTGTGGTATTGTTGCCATTTATTTCCTTAACTCTTTCACTTACTTGCTGATATTGACCGGCTTCAAACAACGCATAGACTTCGTTGTAATTATTTTCCATGAGCATATCTTGAGATTTCAACTCATCAGAAAAATTTGGATCATTCAGTGCTCGTGCGTATTTGGTGTCTGGAAATTTACTGGATATTAGATCTTTGTATTTTTTGGCTTGCGCCGAATTGTTTAAATCTAAGTAATCCAAATAGATGTAGTACAATGCGTCTAGTTCATTCTCTTCTTGTGGAAAACGATTGACATAGGACTCCAAGGTTACAATTGATTTTTCATAATTCTGAATTCGATCTCTAAACAAAGTACCCAGTTCAAACATCGCAGCACTTAATTTGGCTTCGGCTGCTTTTCTTTTTGGTGGATTATTTGGAATCCCTTTTAGAAATCCATCAATTTCTCCGTCCGAAATATCTTCATTGACAATTAGCTCTTCTTCTTCCTCGGCGTCGGTTGTATTTGCGTCAGATCGATTTGAGCGTCTCCAATTGTCTTCGAGTTTTCTATTGTCCCACTTCTCTAAAAAAGCTTGCTTTCCTTTCCTGACAGCGGATTTGTTATAGGCAAAGTACGGACTAAATCCTCTAGGTCCTCGACTAGAATTAGAGGCCAAATCTTTAAATTTATCATCCTGACCATTATTGGCATCCGCTATTTCAACACGATTTCTCTCTTCTTCGAGTACTTTTTTTGCAAATTCTCTTTGTTCTTCTTTAGACATTTGTCCAATTCGAAGCAAACTATCTTGTAATTCTATAATAGAAATGTTTTTGGCAATGTCAGTTAAGCCTTTGGCATATTTTTCGGCAATGGGTTTTCTTTCATCCAATTTGTCCATTACCACTAAGGTACTGTCATAGTATAGTTTAGAGGGAACATATTTTTCAGTATCGTAGTAAAGAGAAGCTAATTTATAGTAAGTTTCTGTTTTTTGAGTTGTATTGTTGGAACTTACTGCTAATGAATTTTCAAATGACTCAATGGCACCTGGAATATCCCCACTATTTAACTTGACCTCACCGATGGCATAATGAATTTGGTCATTAAATTCATCATACTTTGCTTCTTTAAGCATTTTATTCAATTTGTCAATTGATCCTTTACCACTTCGTGATTTTTCAATATTCAACTTTGTGTTGAATTCCATTTCGAAACTAGGTTTAAACTTTTTTACGCGTTCAAATGAAGCCAAAGCCGAGGAGCGGTCGCCGTTTAATTGATGGAGCTGAGCCTGGATAAAGGCATATCTGGCTTTTCTTTTTTTATCTCCTGATTTCTCCATGGCAATTTCTAATGCTTCTATTGCATCATCATATTGTTTTTGCTGAATGTATAAATGCGCTCGGGCAGGATAAATTTCCTTTCTGACATCATCAGAAATTGGATATTCTTTCTCTAGCTTGTTCAATAAGTATTCTGCAGTATAGTAGTTTGCTCTTTCGATGTATGTTCGAGCTTCCCAAAGTACACCTTCGTAGAAAGCTGGGGTATGACCGAAAAGTCCTCCACCTTCAGGTTTAAGTTGTTCTTTTTTCTTTTTCTCCTCTTCTTCTCTTTTTTTTCTTTCTTCTTTTCGAGCTAATAAAAGTTCTTTTCTAGCCTTATCTTCCGCAGCTTTTTTCTCAGCGGCCTCTTTTCTCTTTTTTTCTTCTTCTGCTTTTTTCTTATCCTCCTTTTGTTTTTCTGCTCCGCGCTTTTTGTTTTTTCTTCTTTCTTCTAATCTTTTTTTCCGATCCTTTTTTTCTTCCTCGCGTTTCTTCTTTTTGAGTTCTTTTTCTTTTTCTCTTTCCTTACGTTCTTTATCCTTTTCTTCCTTTTTTTCCTTTCGCTCTTGTTCTTTTTCTTTCTTTTTCTGTTTTGGACTTTTTTTCCCTTTGTTCTTGTTATACATCCGACCGTTGGGATTTTTTGGATCAAATTCTTCTTGGAAATATTCAAAGGTTTCTTCGGCTGTTTCGTAATCCTGTTTAAGAAATTGCGCTTTGCCCATCAATAAGTAGCAATCATCAACCCATTTGCTTGGTTCGTGAAGTAATGCCACCGTGGTGACCTTTTCGATGGCTATATCTAAATCTTGTGATACCGCTCCCGGATTCGAAGAAGCGCTATAAGGGTACACATGCAATAGCTTATTGTAATTGTCTTGATTTTGAGTTTCTAGTGAAACAAAACTTGCTTTTAATAACTCGTTGGCGTTAAAATAGCCATTATATTTTGCGGTCGTATTATGGTAAAATTTACTAAGCGCTGAGGGCTCTCCCTTTCTTTTCTTCGTTGCGCAGCTGTTCAAAAATAGTACGCTTATCAACAATAAGAATGATAATCTGACAATACTTCTCAATGCTTTAATGTTTAGTTTAATAATTCAGCCATCTTTTTTTCCAAAAGATGCGAAATAGCTTGTGTTTACTGTTTTGGAGGATAGTTTTATAACTATTTTTACGCAAATTTATTTTAATTTTTACCGAAAGCTTTATGGCGAGTACAGATAATCAAAATAATTCGTTTTTCGAAAAGCTCAAAGATACCTATCGTTTGGTAGTTTTAGACGATGAAACCTTGCAAGAGGTACGATCTTACAAACTTTCTTTGTTGAATCTTTACCTGTTTTTCAGTTCAATAATCGTGCTAACTGCCATTCTAATTCTTTGTTTGTTCTTTTTTACTCCATTAAAGCGTCTTGTACCCGGTTATGGAGACATTAACGATCATCCCAAATTTATAGAATTGAACAAGCAATTCTCTAATTTGGAGAAGGAACTTGACATTCAAGAAGAATATATCAATGGGTTCAAGAAAATGTTGAGCGATGGAAATAAAAGCCCTGAAATTGAAAATATTTTATCACAGAAACATAATGAGCATCAGGGTCATTCGCATGACAATGCAGAAAAAACACCAGAAAATTTGAATAACAAGGAGATCGGAATGACTATCAATCAACCCGCAGACTTGAATTTGAAACATTTTCATTTTACGATCCCATTAAAGGGGAGCATTAGTGCAGGATATGAGGCAGAGAATAAACATTTTGGAGTTGATATATTAGCTCCTAAAAATTCTCCTATAAAGTCGATTACTGATGGGGTCGTCATCAATTCAGATTGGAATTTAGAAACGGGGAATACGATTGCTATCCAGCATAAAAATAATCTGATCACTGTATTCAAGCACAATTCAGTACTTCTTAAAAATGAAGGAGATTTTGTGAAATCTGGTGAAGCAATCGCAATTATTGGTAATTCGGGTACCTTGTCGGACGGACCACATATGCATTTTGAATTATGGTACGACGGTCGACCTTTAAACCCACAAGAGTTTTTTAATTTTGAAGGATGAATGACCAAATACTAAATGAAATAAAAGACGAAAACGGACAAGTCATCAGTCCAGTTTTGCCGGATCATATTAAAAATTATCTAATCGATATTGATGGTACAGTTACCGAGGACGTTCCCAATGAGGAACCAGAAAGAATGGTGACCTGTGAGCCCTTTCCAGATGCTTTGAAAACCTTAAATAAATGGTACGATGAAGGTCATATCATTACATTTTTTACCTCCAGAACCGAAGAACACCGAGAAGTAACGGAAACTTGGTTGGATAAGCATAATTTTAAATATCATGGCTTGTTGATGGGGAAGCCGAGGGGAGGAAACTATCACTGGATTGATAATCATATTGTGCGGGCCACGCGCTTTCATGGCAAGTTTACCGATTTGATCAAAAAACGGAAGGACATCGAAGTTTTTCAACGCTAGATCTTCTGTTGGATTAAATCCGCAATGGCTTCTTTGAGATGTGGGTGCTCGAATTTAAAATCTATTGATTCTAAAAATTTTGGAGCGACCCGGGTGCTATTCAAAATAGTATCTGCCATTTCGCCAAATAGGATTCTAATGAGCCATTTTGGAACTGGACTTAACAATCCTTTTTTACCATTAGCGTCAAGCAAATTTTTCATAAATACTTTGTTTTGAACTGCTTCAGGTACAACCGTATTCAGGATCCCCTTAAATCTTGAATCGCTTAAGGCATTTTCGAAAATCGAACAAAGATCGTCAATATGAATCCAAGAATAATACTGATTGCCGTCACCAAAATATGGTGCAAGGCCAAAGTTTGTAGGCGGTAACATTTTCGATAGCGCACCATCTTTTGTGCTCAGGACAATACCTAATCTGAAAATGGCAAGACGATCAACATATGGTTCTAGGCTCGTAGATGATTGTTCCCATTGAATACAGCAATCGCTCATAAAATCATTTTTAGATGAAGGAGATTCCTCAGTAAAAATGATCGCACCACCATTTCCATAAAAACCAATAGCAGAGGCAGCAAGAAAAGTTTTTGGCTTTCGCCGAATGGATTTGAGGGCTTTTAATATGGTTTTGTTACTCTTGACACGACTATCAATGAGTTCCTTTTTTCTCGTGGCCGTCCATCGTTTATCAGCGATTCCTGCTCCTGTTAGATTTATGATATGGTCAACTTGAGCATGCTCGGGGTTCATTTCTTCATGATCAATATTCCAAGCATGATAATGAATTCTATCTTTTTGTTTTTGCCTTCGACTCATTATCGATATATCATAATTATTTCTTAGACGTGAAACGAGATGTTGCCCTACCAACCCACTTCCACCAGCAATTAGAATAGTTTCCTTCTTCATTTTAAAATGTTTTTCCAGAATTCATATGATATTCGATAAAAAAAGCCCTTGATTAATTTCTTGTTACGATCATTACGATCTTAATCACTTCGTACTATATTAAAATAACATATCCGATGATTTGTTCTTATATTGAACTTAAATCTCGTATCCATGAACAGTATTGCAAAGTTATTGCTAGTGACCTTTTTATTTGTGAGTATTCAGTGCAAAACGGATAAATCGGTACCGAAGGATGATGCTATTTTAAAAATTCAACTTAAGTCGGACCCGCAGAAATTGCACCCCATGGTTTCTCCTACCTCATTGGCTCGGGAGGTCTATCAATACATTTTTCTTCCATTGGCAGAATTTCATCCCACTACCTTGGAATTGGAACCGATTTTAATCAAAGAGGTCAATGATGGGACATCTATTGAGGAGGGGCCTTATAAGGGAGGTATACGGTTTAGTTTTGAATTAAGAGAAGATGCAAAGTGGAGTGATGGAGAACCTGTGAAAGTTGAAGATTACGCATTTACAGTAAAAGCTGCTAATCATCCAAAAGTGAATGCTCCCGGCTGGAGAACCTACCTAAAGGAAATCAGTGAGGTGGTACAAGATGTTGAGAACCCAAGAAAATTTGATGTAATCATGGCAAAGGATTACATGTTGGCCAAAGAAACTGCCGTGACCATACAAGTGTACCCTTCACATATTTATGATCCCAAAGGGATTTTAAAAGATATTAGTATTGAAGATTTGAAATCAGAATCTGTGTATGCAAACTTAGAAGCTAAGGATAGCAGCTTGATACAATTTGCTCAAGAATTTAATAGTACAAAATTTACTCGAGAAACCGTAGTGGGCTGTGGACCTTACGCTTTGGCGGAATGGGAATCAGATCAATATTTGGTTTTAGAAAACCAAAAAGAATATTGGGGAGATCAATATCCAGATAATCCATTTTTACAGTC
This sequence comes from Saprospiraceae bacterium, assembly GCA_020629615.1. Taxonomy (GTDB): domain Bacteria; phylum Bacteroidota; class Bacteroidia; order Chitinophagales; family Saprospiraceae; genus JAHDCZ01. The sequence continues at coordinate 7,787 of JAHDCZ010000067.1, read as the reverse complement.
TTTTCCGAGACAAATACAATTTCAAATAATTAAAGACCCTACTTCAGCGCTCACCCTGTTAAAGTCTGGTGAATTGGACGTACTGAATAACATTTCTTCTATAAACTTTAAAGAACTCAAAGAGGATATTGATTTTAAAGATCAGTTTGAATATTTTTCACCGAGCTTAATTCGTTATTTGTACATCGGTTTAAATAATAGAAGAGAGGGTTTGTCTGACAAAACAGTACGTCGTGCCCTTGCTCATCTAATCGACGTCGACGGGATCATAAAAACATTGGAATATGGTTTGGGTCAAAGGACTGTTGGGCATTTTAATCCCAATAAATCTTACTATAATAATTCGTTAGACTTGATTGATTACAACCTTGATAAGGCGAATCAACTTTTGGATGATAGTGGTTGGAAGGATTCTGATGGCAACGGTATCAGAGACAAGGAAATTGATGGCAAACAAGTTGAATTATCCTTTGAAATATTAATCTCCAAAGCAGAATTGGGTAGAAAGGTTTCTCTTATGTTTCAGGAGAGTGCGGCCAAAGCAGGAGTGAAAATTGATCTCATACAAAAACAGTATCGCGTGATTTTAAGTGATCATTTACAAAAACATGATTTTGATATGGCAACTCTGGTGAACACTGCGGATGCCGCTCCGGTGGATGCTTTTGATAAATGGCATTCTAGTAATCGGATAATTGGGCGAAACAATTATTTTGGATTGAACAATCTAGAAGCCGATGAATTAATGGAGAAGATTCGTCTTGAAAAAAATAAGGAGTCTCGAAATCAACTCTATTTTAAATTACAAGAAATTATGTATGAAGAACAACCCGTTATTTTCTTGTATTGTCCTGTTGAAAAAATAGCCGTCAGCAAAAAGTTTAAAGGATCTGGAACCTCCAAGCGTCCTGGATATTTGGCAAATACTTTTCAAGCTGTTTTTTCTGAAGCATTTTCGGAAAACTAGGATTTAATTTCATGCTTCTTTATGTCTTAAAAAGAATACTACTTTATGTACCTACCATACTCGTGGTTTGTATCGTGATTTTTTATTTAAGTCGACAAAATTCAGAATTGATCATTGATCAAATGCTTGAAAATGAAGGCATGACAGATCAGAGTTTTGGTGGTGATGATTATCGTAGAGAGTATGAAGCTAAAGTAAAGTTCTTACATCTCGATTATCCACTTTTTTATTGGCAGATTGTTCCCAGTAATTATCCCCGAAACCTCAATACTTATATCTGGAAGGAAGATATTTCTTTGGCTCGTCAATTAGCACAACAATCTTATGACTCGGAAGATATTTCTAATTATATGGCTGAAATCAATAAGCTAAAAAAAAGAATAGATCATGATGTTTTACCAAATGATTGGAGCGATCTGAAATTGGTAAAATCTCGAATTAACAATCTCTCTGAAGCGGATCCATTAGAAAATGTCATTAATGCATTGAGTAGTAATCAAAAGTCAATTGTACTACCGAGACTTGATTTTTTTGGAACTAAAAATCAATTTCATTTTTGGTTGAGTAATTTAATGAAAGGGGAGTTTGGTACTTCCTCGCTTGATAATCAAAGAGTATTGTTGAAGCTTCAAAAAGCTCTGCCTTGGACTTTGTTTATCTCTGTTTTTGCATTGTTTTTTACGATCCTCATTTCCATCCCCTTGGGTGTTTTCTTGTCTACCAGTAAATATAAATACGTTGATCATCTTGGTTCGATTTTGAGCTATGGGATTTATTCGATTCCAACATTTTGGTTGGCTACGATCTTGGTTGTGTTTTTTACCAATTCAAATTACAGTCCATATCTCAACATATTTCCATCGATCGGAGTAGATATCAAATCGATAGGAAAGACAAATTTTGAATACTTAGTGAGTAATTGGACCAAATTAATTCTACCCATTTTTTGTTTGACTTTTCATTCAATGTCATATTTGGCTATGCAAACAAAGCGAAGTATGATGAATCAATTGACGATGAATTACATACAAACCTTAAAAGTTACGGGTATGAAATCCAATTGGATTCATTGGAAACATGCGCTCAAAAATGCAATGATTCCGATAATAACCGTTATCGTGGCTTCATTGCCCTCTTTGATTGCTGGGTCGGTTATTATGGAGGTCATATTTAACATTCCAGGAATGGGACGATTGATTTATGATTCTATACTTGGATCGGATTGGAACGTGGTATATGTTGTGGTATTAATGATTGCACTTTTAAGTTGGCTAAGCTATTTGATAGGAGATATTCTATATGCCTTTATTAATCCTAAAATCAGATTTGATTCTTGATGAAACGGGTCAAAAACATATTAGGCTTATTATTTGAAATTGCTTGGCAATCAAAATATGACGGAGATCCTTGGATTAAATATGCCATCAGGTTATTGAGTATAGTTTTTTTGATTTCGGTGTTTCACAAGTTCATTGCCAACGATGTTCCTATTGTTGCCAAAAAGAATCATGAAATCGTATTTCCAGTATTGCAAGATTATGGAGAAAGTTTGTTTGGAGCTTCTGCAAATCGTATCCTAAACAATGAAACGTATGAATGGTCTTTGTATCCTCTCATTCCTTACAGGGACAAAACTTTGGATCAAAAAAACATTGGAAGTGTTTCTCCTTTCGAGAATCAAAATGTGCTTTCTTTGCGTTATCGACATTGGTTGGGTACGGATCAGATTGGTCGAGATGTTTTAGCTGGATTAATTTATGGTCTGGCCACTGCACTTAAGGTGGGTTTTTATTCTGGACTGATTTCTTTGATCATTGGTTTACTATTAGGTGGATTGGCTGGGTACTTCGGTGACCATACTATTCGTTGTAATGGACTTGGTATTTTGAGTTTTATGATCCTTTTCTTTTTGTATTGGTATATCAGTCGTTACAATTTTCTTGTTGAATCATTCACGGGAGCGTTTTTTTTGATGGTTTTGTTTTCAGTTGTTGCAGTTTTAGTATTGAAATGGAGCAAAAAATTGAACTTGACAAAATATAAAATCCCTCTCGATTTAATAGTTGTACGTGGAATGGAAATATTTAGATCCATACCGGTCTTAATTTTTTTAATTGCCGTTCTAGGTATTATAGAAAAGGCTTCTATCTGGAATGTCATTTTATTAATTGGATTGATTCGCTGGCCTTCTATTGCTCGCTATGTGAGGGCGGAAATGTTGGCTGTCAGAAATGAAGCTTATATTCGGTCTGCTCAAGCTATTGGGACAAATGATTTCAGGATTTTATGGAAGCATGCATTTCCTAATATTATATCTCCCGTCTTAGTATCCGTAGCTTTTGGTTTTGCGATCTCTATTTTATTGGAATCGAGTCTTTCTTTTTTGGGGATCGGAGTCCCAATGGATGAAGTAACTTTAGGTAGTTTGTTGAGTGAGGCAAGAAGAGATTTTTCGGCTTGGTGGTTAGCCCTTTTCCCGGGTTTGATGATATTTATCTTATTGTCATGTTTTAATCTACTAGGAAGGCGAATTGAGGAATATTATAACCCAAAGCTTAATCAGTAGTATTATTTAGATCGAGTCTTTTTTCTATTTTTTTTAGAAAAAAGATTTGATTTGCCTCTTTTTGTCTTCGATAAATCAACCTCTTTGTTATATTTTTCTTCCAAACCGCAACCTTCACCTGTCTTACAAGAACTAAAACTCGCGGTAAGACTAAAAACAAATAATATGCTGAAAAGGAAAGAAAAAAAACGTTTCATGATAGGTAAATTTAGTACTGCTTAAACGAATATACTGAATTATTGGTGTTTTGGAATGAAAAAATCCTTGTCTTTTGATTGTAAAATACGCTGAGAATCCCATAAATAGTACGTTTCAGCCGATTTTTAGCTGTTTTTCCTTGTATAATACTTTTGTTTAATATAATTTTACAACTTATTAATTCCTTACTTAATCAAAAATAAATTTTTATGAACAAAGGAGATTTAATCAGTTCAGTGGCGGATTCAGCCGGGATCAGTAAAAGTCAAGCGACAGATGCAGTAAACGCTGTATTCAGTAGCATTGAGAAATGTCTTAAAGACGGAGACAAAGGATCATTTGTAGGATTCGGAACATTCTCAACTTCAAGAAGAGCCGCTAGAGATGGAAGAAATCCAGCAACTGGTGAGACTATTAAAATAGCTGCTAAAACTTTAGTTAAGTTTAAAGCAGGTAAAGCTCTAGTAGAATCTGTAAACTAAACTAATTCGTTTTCTAATTATTTAGAAACGTAACGAATATAGGCGAACTCTTTCTGAGAGTTCGCCTTTTTCTTTTTGGTATTTAACGTATTTTGTTGTAAACATTAGATTATGAAATTTGGAACGAAAGTAATTCACGCAGGGATCGAACCAGATCCTAGTACTGGAGCGATTATGACTCCTATTTTTCAAACATCTACTTTTGTCCAAGAAGCACCAGGCAAACATAAAGGATTTCAATATGCTCGGACTGCTAATCCTACACGTCAAGCCCTAGAAAATAATTTAGCAGCATTAGAAAATGGTGCTGCAGGGATTTGTTTCAGTAGTGGATTGGCAGCGCTTGACGCCATTCTTAAATTGCTCTCACCAGGAGATCAAGTAATATCAACTAACGATTTATATGGAGGATCCTTCAGATTGATGAATCAAGTTTTTAAAAAATTTGGTGTTGATTTTAAATTCATTGATCTACAAAATGTAAACGATATCACAAAATACATCACCAATAAAACCAAAATGATTTGGATTGAGACACCCACCAATCCTATGTTGAGCATTGTGGATATTAAGGCTGTGGCCGAAAGTGTCAGTGGTAATAATATCTTGATTTGTGTGGATAATACATTTGCGACACCCTATTTACAAAACCCATTGGACTTGGGTGCTGATTTGGTATTGCATTCTGCCACCAAATACTTGGGAGGGCACTCCGATGTGATTCATGGGGCGGTGGTCACCAAAACGAGAGAGTTGGCAGATCAATTATATTTTATTCAAAATGCCGCCGGCGCAATTCCGGGCCCGCAAGATTGTTTTCTTGTCTTGCGTGGAATTAAAACATTACACATTCGTGTCCAACGTGCCTGCGAAAACGCATATAAAATTGCTTTGTTCTTAAAAAACCATCCGAAGATTTCTAAAGTTTACTATCCAGGGCTAGAAGATCATCCGAATCATAATGTTGCGAGCAATCAAATGCGAATGTTTGGTGGCATGCTTTCTTTTGATTTGGTTGAAAATACCTTCGATGCAGCAAAGCGAGTTCTAAGAAATACACACTATTTTTCTTTGGCTGAATCACTTGGAGGAGTGGAGTCTTTAATCGGTCATCCAGCAACTATGACGCATGGATCTATTCCGAAAGAAGAACGATTAAAGGTGGGCTTGACGGATTCGTTAATTCGGGTAAGTGTGGGCATTGAAGATGTAGACGATTTAATGAATGATTTAAATGCTTCTTTAGGATAGAATTCTTTAATGACTTTCTCTATAACACACTGAATTTGTGGAATTTAGTTTTGTTTAGTGCGCTTTTTCCTTATTTTAAGGCTTACGAAAGACTAACTTAGGAGCCCTGCTTAAGTAAAAACCAGTTGTTGATTTAATTTCATTTGACTTCAAGTCAGTATGGAGATCTATGTCAAATCCTAAGATTCTTGAAATGAGTTGAATTAACTAATATGCAAAAACTGAGATTAAAACTACTATTATTCATTATAGCAACTTATTCGATTAATTTTTCAAGTTTGGCCTCTGCGGTATTCATGCCTGCTAATGATGAATGTGCTAATGCAATTGCGCTAACTCCTGATGTTGTATGTAACAATATTTCTGCAACCAATGTTGCGGCCAGTGATTCCGGAATTGCTCATGGTTGTGCCAATTATTCAGGCGGAGATGTATGGTTTAGTGTAGTCATACCTGCTAGTGGGAGCATAACAATAACCACATCCAATAATGGAGGATTTAATAATTCCGGAATGGCAGCTTATACGGATTGTTCTGGTACAACTCAATTGGATTGTGATGATGATGGCGGACAAGGAAATATGAGTGAAATTGTCTTAACAGGACAAACTCCAGGAAGTACAGTGTACATAGCTGTTTGGGAATTTGGGGATGATAATTCTGGCACTTTTGATATATGTGCCACAGAACCAGCTCCTGCGATTCCCAATGATAATTGTTCAACCGCAATCCCTTTGCCTGTAAATATGAATTGTGTTAATACCAATGCTACTAATGTTGATGCGACCGATTCAGGAATTAATCCTGGCTGTGCAAGTTTTTCAGGTGGAGATGTTTGGTTTGAAGTCATTGTCCCTGCCAGTGGAAACGTCGAAATTACAACCGCATCGAATGGTGGAATAACCGATACAGGAATGGCTGTATATTCAGATTGTCCAGCCAATACACTCTTGGCATGTGATGACGATGGAGGGGCAGGTACCATGAGTCAAATAGTCCTTACAAATCAGACGCCAGGAGCAACTCTTTATGTTGCCGTTTGGGAATATGGTAATACTGATTTTGGCACTTTTGATATTTGTGCGGTAGAGCCTCCTCCGCCACCCCCAGAAGATGAATGTGATGGTTCGATTTTATTAACACAGGAAATGAATTGTATGTATAGTTCGGGATCAATTGATATGGCGACGGATTCAGGAATATCGGGCTGTGCTGGTACTGCTGATGATGATGTTTGGTTCAGTTTTGTAGCGACATCAGCAATGGCGACAATAGATGTTGATCCTACATTTGATGGAGTGGTTGAGCTATTCAGTGGAAACTGTAATAACTTAACCAGTATAGGATGTGGTGATGTTCCAGAAACAATTGAAGCGACCACTTTAACGCCTGGACAAACTTATTTTATTCGAGTATACTCTTGGTCGAGCTTAGATCAAACAAATACCGATTTTCAAATATGTGTATACACTCCTGTAGACTGCTCAATGGTGTTGGTGAGCGATTGTGATGGAGCCGAGGTTGTCTGTGATGATAGTGCTATTACCTTTACGCCTTGTGGTCCAGGTAGTGATGACTTCAGTGATCCTGATAACGATACGGGATGTTTATCTTTTGAAAATGAAACCGCTTGGTATTATTTTGAAATAGATGTAAATGCACCGCCTGATCAACTCTTAGAGTTCATTATAGATCCATTGGGTACTGGCTCCATCGATTATGATTTTGCTTTGTATGGTCCTGATGTTGATTGTGGTGAATTAGGAAGTCCAATTCGATGTTCGTTTGCATCATCTAGTTGTGCCTTCTGTCCTCAAACAGGCCTAGGAATGGGTGCAACTGACACATCGGAAGGCGCCACAGGAGATGGGTTTGTGGCACCCTTACTTGTACAACCTGGAGAGGGATATTTTTTGCTGGTTGACAATTGGACTGCCAATGCAACCGGTTTTGATTTAACTTGGAGCAACGCGGGATCAAATTATCTAAATTGCAATGCCGAGCCATGTTCTGTTACTGCGACGGTATCCAATATTTTATGCGACGATAACGGTACACCTACAGATCCGAGTGATGATACCTTCAGTTTTGATGTATTGGTGGAAGGAACTAATGTAGGAAACTCTTTTTGTTCGAATGACCCAAATAATACATCCGGTAGTTTTGGTGGGACATTCAATTTTGGTCCATATGATATTGGCAATGGTGATTTAAATTTCGCAATTAGCGATTGTGCCAATTCAGGTTGTTTTATAGATGTTGAGGTCTTGGCTCCTCCGACCTGTTCGGATGATTGCGAAATCATGGCTAATGTGACTAATAT
>JAHDCZ010000066.1:6697-16291 GCA_020629615.1 Saprospiraceae bacterium | reverse complement strand
ATGAAAAATTGAATTGTAATTTTTTAGAATTCATCAATGGTTATCGTATTGATGAGGTTAAAGAAAAGTTAGCTGATCCCAAATTTGATCATTATACTATTATGGCCATCGCTTATGAATGCGGCTTTAATTCCAAGTCAGCATTTTATGATGCCTTCAAAAAGAAAGTCGGTTCTACGCCAAGCGCTTATCGAAGGTCATTAAGAGCTTGAAAATAAATTAGATTTTTTCATTGTCAACTATCATTCATTTTGTTTTTGATCGATTTTAATTCCTAATCTATCAATCAAGACTACTAAAGCGCTTTTAAATTAGTTTTTTCTTGACTTTCTTCAATGTATTGATTATCAGCTAGATATAGTTTTTTCAAAACCTTTGTTTTCTCCGTATCTATAAATACGGACGTCCAGATATCTATTTCCGAACTTCTACACTCTTGATCTCACCTACTTTTGAATTGTGATTGTTGCGGAATTATAAACGCAAATCGATCACAGATTTTAAAAGAAGAATTCCTCAATTATTAATTAAAAAAACAAAGATCATGAAAAACTTAATTTTATTTATTTCAGCAATGCTTAGCTTCTCTCTATCAATTCAAGCACAGTTAGTATCATCGAATGAATTGAACTCATTTGCCAATATCGATCACATTAATTCTGATCATGTAGAAACAGAAAAAAGAATGGAACGATCGAATTTTATTATCCTTCAAAAAGAAGTGATACGCAAAATTCAGAATGACATAATTTATCCAGAAGTCGCTTACGAGAATGGAGTTGAAGGACAAGTCATGATTTCATTTGTCTTTGATGGAGAAATGTCAAAACTGGAAGTGTTAAAATCTTTGAGCTCGGCTTGTGATGCTGCTGCACTTAATGCAGTAAAAAACTTCACTAAGTATTATAAGGAGTTTGGAGGGCAAAATATTAGCCCGCTAAAAGTAATTATTCCATTCACCTTTGGGATAACTCTTTAAAAAGGACGACTAGCTTAGATGTTAACTGATATTTTTTCTTAACCCGGATTATTCATTAGAACTTCGTTATGAGACATGAAAGACCAATAAAATATGAAGTTTTGGAGCTGAGGCATAGTCACCACTATGGTGAGGTGAGAAAACTTAATGAAATGGTATATTTTGCTGGCATTTCAGGTCGGAATAGATTTTCTAATGCCTATTCCGGGTTAAACCCGTATTAGGCATTTGAACTTCGTTATGAGACATGAAAGGCCAATAAAATATGAAGTTTTGGAACTGAGGCATAGTCACCACTATGGTGAGGTGAGAAAACTTAAAGAAATGCTATATTTTGCAGGTGTTTCAAGTCCGAATAGATTTTCTAATGAATAAACCGGGTTTAATCTTCAACAGCGTCTCTCGGTTCGATATTGATATCATAAGCCAGTTCTTCATTGTATGTAATAAGTGATTCTATTTGACCACAAATGATGAATTTGAAGAGACGCGAACCATTCGCAATCCGAAGTTAATATTTACCAAAGTCTAGTTGTCCAGTAAATCAGAAAGGTGATCATTGGGTCCAAGAAATTAATTCGATGGTCACTCTTTCTATGTTCAACAAGTTATGCCCAAACAAAATCTTTTCAATTATTAACCATTAATCACACATTATGAAAACTAGAACACTACTTCCTCTTTTTTTAGTAAAGAATGTTGAGAATTATCAATTGTCACGTTTGAATTTGACCCTACTTATTTTTTGGTTTTTTGGTGGTGTACTTATTGCACAATGTCCAGAAGATATCCAACCATCTTGTCCTATAATTACGAATGCCGAAATGGAAATATCTGATAATGGAGATGGTACCTCTAACCATATCATTTATATTGATTGGATTCAAGGAACAGCTAACAATGCAAGTCTTCAATGGGACGTATATTATGGATCAATAATTTGCCCAGAGGACTATGACGCTCAGGGATTATTTCCAGTTGAAAATTGCATCCATGTCCATTCAGGTAATAGCTCTGGTACAATCACTGAAATACTTCAAAATGTCCCCAACTCAGAAGATGTTTATTTGGTTGCTCAAGGAAGAACTAATGCAAGTTGTGGCGGTAATACATGTAATCAAACTTTTGAACAAGTTACACCCAAACCTCTTCCAGTTAAGTTGGTGACGTTTGATGTTAAGAAGCAAAGTAATCATATCCTTTTAGAATGGACTACAGAATCTGAAATTCAGAACGAAGGCTTTGTTATTGAAAAATCTTATAATTCAACAGATTTCCAGGAGATTGATTTTGTGCTGGGCAGTGGGACAACCGCTAGTTTTAATTCCTATAGTTATAGGGATCAAATATTAGATCAATCAACGCTTTATTACAGGTTAAAGCAAGTTGATTATGATGGTGGATATTCTTATTCCGAAATAGTACGTGTGGAAAGCGAATCGGAAGTCAATGAAATTAATTTTAGTGTTTTTCCTAATCCAATACAAAACAACAGGTTTAACATTCGTGTAAACGAATATAAAAACGGAAGAATAAAAGTAATCGATAACCAAGGGAGAATCATGTTTGATGACGAGATTCATAATTCTCAAATAGAAGTTTCAACATTGAATTGGACGGCAGGTATCTACAATGTTTTATTTATTCGAAATAACAACTATCAAGTAAGAAGACTGATAAAGCAGAATAATTAAAAAATGAAACTAAACTAAGATGTAATTCACAGATATAAAATACATTCACTCTATTAAAGGGAGCTGTAGTCTTACGGTTCCCTTTTGACTTTCTTGATTAGTTTCGGATATCGAGTTAACTGCGTTGCGAATAATATTTATTTTATGGCGAATACTCATTTTTCAATTCCAAATGTCTTTAATTAACTTAGATTTGAACTACAGCAAAAACAGTATTAAATATATTATAAAAATTTATAATGTGTAAATTATTCAATAAATTTGCGCATTACAGCGTTTGAAAGAGATAACATGGCGAAGCAAAAAAAGAAAAAAAAGGTGGATGACTCAGGCCGATTCAAAGGTCTTGTACGTGGCATGTGGTTGTTAACCATCACAGGATTGCTTTTTGCCTTTGCTATTTTGGTGCTGGTTTCTTTTACCAAGATGCCGGATTCTAGCGAACTAGAAAATCCTAAAATCGAACATTCATCATTCATTTATTCTGATGATGGTCAAGAGCTAGGGCGTTATTATCGATACAATCGTGAATGGGTTACTTACGATCAATTGAATCAACATGTCATTAATGCCTTGGTCGCGACTGAGGACGAAAGATTCTTTAGTCACAGTGGGATTGATTTTCGGAGTACCGTCAGGGCATTTGCTTTTTTAGGAAAGAAGGGAGGAGCAAGTACTATTACGCAGCAATTGGCCAAATTGTTTTTTACCGATCGTGCTAGTTCTACCATCAAACGCCTTTGGCAAAAATTGAAGGAATGGACGATTGCCATCGAATTTGAAAAGCGATATACCAAAGAGGAGATTATGGCGATGTACTTAAATAAATTTGAATTTAATTACGGAGCACATGGCATTCAAGCTGCAGCCCAAACATATTTCGGAAAAAATCAAGAAGACCTTGTAGTAGAAGAAGCAGCGGTTCTGGTTGGAATGTTAAAAAACCCTTCCTTATATAATCCTAAACGGTTTTTGGAAAATGCTCAGAATCGTAGAAACGTAGTGTTAAAGCAAATGGTCAAAAACGATTTTCTGACAAGGGATAAGTATAATGAATTAAAAACACAAATATTAGATAACACTAAGTTTAAAAGGAAAGAAACCTACGATGGATTAGCGCCATATTTTCGAGCAGAATTAACAAAGACTCTGGATGATATTTTAGACGGTGGAAAAGTAACCAAACCAGATGGTGGAAAATATAATATTTACGTAGATGGTCTAAAAATTTATACCACACTCGACTACAGAATGCAAATGCATGCGGAAGCTGCCATGAAGTCCCACATGCAAAAATTACAAGACCGTTATTTTAGAGTGTGGAATGACAAGGATCCTTGGAAGTATACTGGTGATCTTAATGATCAAAAAGAAAAAGATTTATCACTGAAAAAGAGAAAAGATCATTTGAATCGAATGGTTCGAGAATCTGATCGCTACCAGAAACTGCGAAGAAAATATCTTTCGGAGATTATTTCTCAAATTGGAAAGGAGGTTGAAAATTCGCGATGGAAAGATATTGATATCATTAGAATGATTAAACAAACCAAAAATTCTAATTATATCAAACAACTCAAAAGAGATAAAGTGATCACTTCGGACCAAGTGCGTGCATATCAAAAAATAATGAAACGTGATGATTTCAAAGTCTTAATCAAACAATGGAATAAATTACAAGCTCGAGCCAAAAAAGATTTTAATCGGAAAAGGAAAATGAGCGTTTTTGCCTATACAGATTCTGGCAAAAAAACAGTTGAAATGAGTCCTATGGATTCGATCAAATATCATAGAAAGCATATGCAATTGGGATCGATGGCAATCGAACCACAAACGGGTTATGTCAAAACTTGGGTGGGAGGAATTGATTATAATTATTTCAAGTTTGATCATGTCAATGCCAAAAACCAAAGACAAATTGGTTCGACTTTTAAACCTTTCATTTATGCAACGGCTATTTCGAATTTAGCATTTTCACCGTGCTACAAGGTGATGGATAAACCATATACTATTCCAGCGGGAGATCCGGATTTTGAGTTAATTAAGAATTGGTCACCCAAAAATTCGGGAAACAAGTATTTGAATGAAGCGATTTCTTTAAAAGAAGGGTTGAGATTATCGAAGAATTCGATTTCTGTTTGGTTAATGAAACAATTAAGAAGTGCTCAAATCGTAAAATCATTAACCTCGAATATGGGAATCCCTTCATCTAGAATACCAAATTCTCCTTCGATTTGTTTAGGTGCGGCGGATTTGTCAGTGATTGAAATGACTGGTGCCTATACCACCTTTTCTAATAATGGAGTGTATAGTAAACCAACCTTCATTCGAGAAATTAGAGACAAGGACGACCGTGTGATTTATCGATCAGTTCCTGAGCAGAAAAAAGCATTAAGTCCGCAATATAATTATGCGATGGTAGACATGTTACAATATGCGACCGAAAAACATTCGTACAAATTAGAAACAGAATTTGGGGGTAAGACCGGGACGACCAATGATCATAGAGATGGCTGGTTTATGGGGATTACTCCCAATTTGGTTGTCGGTACATGGGTTGGTGGTGAAGATCAGTGGATCCGGTTTTTACGCATCGAAGATGGTCAAGGCGGGGTTATGGCACGACCTTATTTCTTTGATTTTATGCAACGTGTTGAAAAAGATGGAAAAATCAAATTTGATACCAATGCTTCTTTTGATGTTCCAGAAATGGATGACTTGGAAATCGATTGTTCCAAATATGAAGCCATACGACTTCAGGATCAAGAAGCACTTGAAATGACAGAAGATTTGGATTATTCTGAAGATGATGAGTTGGAAGAGGATATGTAATTTACTCCTATGAAGCATATCGCAATATTTGGTCTTGGAGCAGTCGGTTCATTACTTGCGAAATATCTGCTTGTTAATCCACAAAATCAATATTGTTTTTTAATCGATCTCCAAAAGATCTTATTACGATCGAATTTCAAAGTCAACTAGATCGTTTAGCAATTCAATTATCTAAAATCCCAATTGAAATAGAGTTTGATTGGATCTTTATTTGTCTTAAGGAATATCAAATTAAGGATGCTATCTTAGACTTGAATCATCTGATAAGTTCAGATACTCACTTGGCTATATTTCAAAATGGGATTGATCTAAAATCCCCTTATACGTCATTTTGTGATTCTGAAAATATACTTGAAACTATCATCGATTGTCCTATCCAACGAGTTGAACAAGATCGTTACATTCAATACTATCCGCCCAAAATAACTTTACCAAAAAATGAATTGGCGCGTGAATTTATGTCTTTGTTCTCTGATCCTACGATTGAATTTAATCAAGACAAGAATTTCCTAAAATCTCAATGGATCAAATTGATTGAAAGTTCGGCGTTGGGAGCCATTCAGGTTAAAACTGGAAAAGATTGCACGGCATTTACAGAAGAAAAAAACCTAGAAGAATATAAACAGTTGATTTGCGAAGGAATGGTCGTTGCACGATCAGAAGGTGTTATCATAGAAGATCAATACTTAAATCGGATGATTGAAAAACTTAAAATGTATCCGAGCCACAAGGCTAGTTCAATGCTAACCGATCATAAAGCTGGAAATAAATTAGAGATAGATGCTAAAATTGGTGCCATCAAGAAAATCGCAGATCTAAACAATATTGATGTTCCTTTGACACAGAATTACTTTTCATTTTTAAATGAATTGCAGAAATGAAATCCCATTCGGCGAAAGCCAAACGACCAAACAACATAAAATTGTCATTCTTGAGAAGCAAATCTTAAATTCTACTTGCAATCTTCAAATTTTCCTAAATTTGGGATTCGAGAATGAAAGAAACAACTGAAAATACACAATCTAAGAAACGAGAAAAATGGTTCAAATGGATCATTATCTTTTTATGGCTCAGTGTCATATTAGGAACACTCTTTGGTTTCTATACCTTTTACAGTCTTTCCAAAGGCGATTTGCCCAGTTTTGAACAGTTGGAAAATCCGCAATACGATCTCGCTTCTGTCATTTATGATGCTAATGGAGAGAGTTTTGGAAAATATTACGTGGAAAATAGAGAACCCATCACTTTTGCCGAATTATCTCCAAATATAAGGACAGCTTTGTTGGCAACTGAAGACGAAAGATTTTATAATCATAGCGGTGTAGATTTGGAAGCATTGGCGCGGGTTATAACCAAGACGATTTTGTTAAGTCGGGGTGAATCGGGAGGAGGAAGTACCATAACTCAACAATTGGCCAAGCTCTTGTTTGATCGTCCAAATCTTTCGGGGAAATCTTCCATAGGCAGAGCTATCGCGTTGGTAAAAGTTAAACTCAAAGAATGGATCACGGCAGTACGACTTGAAAAGAGTTATACCAAAGAAGAAATAATGACCATGTATCTCAACAAGTTTGAGTTTATCAATGGTGCTCACGGGATTCAGGCTGCAGCCGAAACTTATTTTGGCAAACGACAAGATGCCCTCGATATAGAAGAGGCAGCGGTTTTGGTAGGAATGTTGAAAAACCCATCGCTCTACAATCCAAAACGATTTCCTGAGAAAGCGAAACTTCGTCGAAATGTTGTCCTTCACCAAATGAAGAAAAGTGGCGAGCTTGATGTTGGCGCATACGACTCTTTAAAAATTAAAGATATAGACATGAGTAACTTCTTGCGAAGTACTCAAAGCGAAGGTCCTGCTCCTTATTTCAGAGCTGAATTAACCAAGTGGATTAGAGATTTATTTGAGAAAGAAAGCATCCGAAAACCTGACGGTTCGAAATATAATGTGTACACTGATGGTTTGAAAATCCATACTACCATCGACTTGAATTATCAGAAGCACGCAGAAGCAGCAGTGAAGGAACATATGAAGTGGAATCAAAAACGCTACTGGAATGTGTGGAAAGGAATGAATCCTTGGACCTTTGAGGCGGATGATGCGCAGTTGGCGATTCGGATGGATATTCTTCAACGAAGATTGAAAGGATCGGAGCGTTATCTGGATATGAGAGAAAAGTATCTGGGAGCTACCATTGATAAGTTGAGAGATAAATATGAAGACCTACCGCTCTCAGATAATGTCATCAAAGCCTTGGTGAGTATCAAAGATGGTAAGAGTTCATTTGCAAATGAAATCAATAAAGATAAAATTGATAAAAAATATCGTAGCCAGTATGAAGATCTTATCAACATAAAGGGATGGAAGACTTTACGAGCAGATTGGGATAAGCTGGTTGACGAGTATGAAAGAGTCTTTAAAACCAAGACTAAAATGTTGGTTTTTGATTATGAAACTGGTACAGAAAAGGAAGTAGAGATGACGCCCTACGATTCGGTTAAATTTCATAATCAACATCTACAAGCCGGTATGCTTGCTGTGGATCCACACAATGGTTACATTAAAGCTTGGGTAGGAGGTATCAATCATAAGTACTTTAAGTACGATCATGTCACCTCAAGAAGACAGGTAGGATCAACGATCAAGCCATTTGTTTACGGGACGGCAATTTCATTACAAGGTTTTTCTCCATGCAAACAGTTTGAAGATATTCAGTATACGATAGCTCCCGGTGATGGTACCTTTGATATGGAAACCGAATGGTCTCCAGCCAACGCCAATGAAAAGTTTACTGGCAACATGTATAATCTCTATCAGGGATTGTTGTATTCCAAGAATAGTATTACAGTCCGATTGGTAAAGGAAATGGGAAGTGTAAATGTGATCAGAGAATTATTGAGCAATACAGGTATCGATACCAAAATGCGTCATCCCAATGGGGCACTGGTAGTACCGAGATTGCCATCTATTTGTTTGGGAGCCATCGATTTGACATTAAAAGAGATGACGGGTGCCTATACGACCTTTGCCAATAATGGAACCTATACGGAACCGATCTTCTTGAATAGAATTGAGGATAAAAATGGAAAGGTGATTTACACGGGTGCCGCCTCTAGTAATAAGGCGATCAATCCATTGTATAATTCTGTGATGGTGGATATGTTGAAAAATAACGTAGGTAGTGGATTCAGTCTTGGGATTAAAAGTAAGGCTGGAGGAAAGACCGGTACAACCAATGATTATTGTGATGGTTGGTTCATGGGAATTACGCCCAATCTTGTAGTCGGAACATGGGTCGGAGGTGATGATAAGTGGATTCGATTTTTGACTTTAGATGATGGGCAAGGATTTGTCATGGCACGACCTGTTTTCCAAAAATTCATGAAGGGAGTTGAAGGGGATCCTGCAATCAATTTTGATACCAAGGCAGATTTCCTGCCACCACCGGATGGATTTAGTGATTTTATCGATTGTGCCAAATACAAACAGAAAAAAGTAGAAGACGAGCAGGCTGAGATATTGGATGCTAAAACCTTTAATGACGAATTTGATGAGGAAGAGGAAGATTTCGACGAAGAAGAAATGGAAGAAGAGGAAGAAGATTTTTAATAGAACAAAAAACTAAATTATGAAACCACATGTTGCAAGTGCCATTAATGCCGCCGCCCTCATCCTTTTAGGAGCCTGGGGTTATTTTGGAAACGATTCTAGACCCCCAACTGCTTTGATCCCGGTAGTCTTTGGAGTGCTTTTGTTGGTCATGAATCAAGGAGTAAAAAACGAAAATAAAGCGATGGCTCATGTCGCTGTGGTGTTGACTCTATTGATCACAGTAGCCTTGGTAAAGCCATTAATGGGCGCTATGGAAAAAGGGGATAATATGGCAACGGTTAGAGTTGGAATTATGTTGTTGACCTCTTTTTTGGCTATGATTACTTTTATCCGAAGTTTTATCGCGGCCAGAAAAAACAAGACCTAACGAAAGTATAAAGATCTTTAAAAAATGTTGCTCTCATGGGCTAACTCCTTTTATCCCTTGAGCTTTTGAAAGAAAAGAAAAACATTCCTCTTGTCTTTTTGTTGGAATAACA
>JAHDCZ010000066.1:0-6597 GCA_020629615.1 Saprospiraceae bacterium | reverse complement strand
TTGAGCTTTTGAAAGAAAAGAAAAACATTCCTCTTGTCTTTTTGTTGGAATAACATGTGGGAGAATATTTATCTGTACGTGTTTTGTTTTTCGGTGGTGTTCAATTTGATTTTATATCTCTTTGCCTATCTGTTTCGTACTGATAAAATTACTGATATAAGTTACTCGCTCAGTTTTGCGATTATTGCAATCGTGTCGTTCAATTATTCTGCCAGATCCTTTATTGATCTCATGCTTCTGATATTGGTGATGCTTTGGGCATTGCGCCTGGGATCTTATCTGTTTTATCGAATTTTGAAAATAGGTAGGGACGAGCGCTTTGATAAAATTAGGGTTAATCCACTTTCTTTTTTTGCCTTTTGGCTAATGCAAGGAATGACATGTGCGATTGTCAGTTTTCCTACAGTTGCAATTTTCTCCTTGGAAAGTGCTCAAGCTAAGCTAGGATTTTATATAATGATAGGCTTTTCTTTGATGGGCTTTGTATTGGAGACAGTGGCCGATTATCAAAAATTTGGTTTCAAGAATCAAAACCCTTCTAAGTTTATGAGTCTTGGTGTATGGAAAAAAATACGTCATCCAAACTACACAGGCGAATTGATATTTTGGTGGGGAATATATTTTGCGGGGTTATTTCTGGGGATTCATTGGACTACGATCGTGGGCCCTCTTTGGATGACCATGATCCTAATATGTTTTAGTGGGGTGCCTATCTTGGCTAAGAAGTGGGATGATACCTATGGTCATTTAAAGGAATATCAAGATTACAAAAAGAATAGTTGGGTTTTGATTCCAAAAATATATTGAAGTTTAATTAAGCCTTTGAATATCCTAAAAGATCTTTGCCTTTTAAACTGTGATAGAGTAAAGTCATCCTTATGCATTCTTTTAGTTCTTTTTTAGGGATTTTCGAGTCGAGCTCGAATAGGATAGCACGATTTTTTTCATATTGAAAAGTGTCAGCAAAGATTTCTTTAAACGTTGGTACGAGTTTACTGGTACATTTGAAATACATAGCATACTGATTTGCATTTTTGGTTTTCCAATCCATCCGCAAGGTGCTACCTTGATTTGTGATAAAACTTGGCTCGCCCCATTTTAAGGTTTCTTCCAAGGCTTTGATGGATTCAATTTCTTTGGCGGTTTGCAATACCAATTGGCGCAGAATATTCATTTTGGTTTGAATATGTTTGGGATATGAATTGAATTTGGCCTCAACTCTTGGGTCAGTCGTGATCTTTAAGCTTTTCATTGACTTAGCTCATAAAGTTTTAAAATGGTCTTCCAATTTCTAGTTGTAGTAGATACTTTAAGTTTCTTCTCAAAGAAGGAGTTGTTCAACTTTGTATTTCGATAACCTCCAAAACAAGCAACAAAAACATGTTTGTCTGCGATCAAAAATTGATCAGGTGAGTGATTGATTTCTTTAGTTTTTAGTCTGTGTTCATTTTCTGGAATATCCTTTAAGAATGTAAGATGTAAATCTTCAATTTTTGCCTGTTCAATATATGGGTTAGTTTGGATAATCTCTTTAATTTCTTGTGTAGAACGGATGATGACCGGTACATCATGGCCAAAGGTTTCTTTAATAGCCAACGTGCTCTCTTGCTCTAGACCGCTATTAGATTTTCCGGTTTTACAATCAAAAATGATATTGCCACTTTGTATGAAACTCCTAACATTGGAATGGCCTAATGAAGAAAACATATCTCGTAATTCGGACATGATAATTTTGCGTCTTCCTCCAACATTGATTCCTCTTAATATGGCAATGTGTTTTTTCATAAGCATTCGCGAAAGCGTGATTAAATTAAAAAAAGATATAAAAACTTACAGAAAAGGTTTTTTTCAATTATATACATGAGCTACGTAACGATGTTAATATTAAATTCTTTTCGTATTTCTGATAAGGGGATTTTTAGGTAATCACTATAATTGTCGAAGGGCCATGGCTTAGACATTTTCTTAGAGTAAAAAATAACTTTTGGTATCTTGAATAAAAGTCGAAAGATGTTTTTAGCGACATGTGCTAAACTAAATTTTCTAGCAAGCTCAAAGGCTTGAACTTCTTTGTATCCTCTTGTAACTTCCCAAAAACTTAAGGTGGTTCCAAAAGTGGTCCAGATTTTCACAAGGCCTTCTCCAATAATTGATGTGTCACAACCAAATACAACATGAGCTATATCATGGCATCTTAGAAATTCTTCGCCTTGCTTTGAAAACGTCTTTGTAGAAAAATATTTACGATTCCTTTCTTGGAATATCTCAAGTCCTTCTAGTAAAGTAATAGTGTTTTCCACGTTACAAAATAATTAAACTTTGTTTGTAATGAAATCAAAAGCTTTTCCCAAGATGAAAACTAAAAATGCTATAACGGCAGAGAAAATTAAACCCGTAAACATAGAGAATGTTCGTGCAGTATCATTTACGACTTTTTTCATAGCTTCTTGTTGCTGAGGTGTAATCTCGTCGGGCGTAAAAAAACCATCTTGATTCAAATCAAATTTTTCAAGCTGGAGATTAAAAGTTACATGATTATAAATAACGATCGCCAAAATCAGAGAATACATTCCTAGCATTACGACGATGCTGATCCATGACCATTGTCGTTTGCCGTCTCGAACAAATTTTACTTTCAGAAGAATAAAGATGTTAAGGAGAAAGGCGACAAGACAGGGGATCAAGAAATAATATGGTATACTGATTCCGTTAAATTCTAGCATGTTAATTTGATTAATAAAAAATACACCCTAGTCATTAACCTATGAATGAGCTTTATATTGTAAAAACCTTAGGTGATTTTCAGAAGTATGGAATCAAAAAAACTATGGGCTTGTATAGTTTAATATTTCCTCAGCTTGATTATAGTAATTCACAAGCTGAGTTTCTTTGTTTAATATATCAGTTAAAATATTTTTTAGTGATTTTAAATTGTTCTCTGCTTTCTCCTGAGAATTAAAATCTGGAGATAACATCAAATCAATCAGCTTGGGAACTGATATAAAGGTGGATTTTTGTTGATTGTAAATTTTGGTGATAGCTAGTAACTGATCGTACTTTAAGTTAACAATCAAAGGGTGTCCTTTAGCAATGTCCCATGCATCATTCGAAGGAGTATCGCTCATCAATGTTCCTCTATCAAATATTTTGTATAATATTTTTTGATCTTTAATGAAAGCAGTGGTAAAATTTTTATCCTTTTCTAAGCTATCTAAACGATAAACGATTCTTTGGTGGTATGGAACCCAATAGTCGAGCAGCTTCTTATTTTCATTAAGTTCTATTTTTATTTTTGACAATAATAGGGAAGCCTCTGCTTTATTTTTTTTGTCTTCTAGTCGATCACTTAGATATAGACCGAGTACTACACTGAAAACAATGAGACATATTTGAGATAATCCTTTGAGTATGGATTGTTTCATTTGTGGATTTATTTATTGCTAGTTGATTTAAACGGCTATTCAATGTTTAATACTCTTATAAATTGTACATGATCATTGTGTTCAATTCTCAAGATATTTAGACCAGAAAAATTTAGGATTATCTTACCAGTATTGGTATTTCCTGTTTGTAATTCTTCACCTCTGGAGTTGTAAATTTTATAATCTATGGAGCCTATGAAATTTTCTATAAATAACTGACCCTTTGCTGGATTTGGATATGTATTGAGAATCGCCTGGCTTTCTAGGTCTTCAACTTTTGTAGTGATCCACATAGAATCACAAGGATAGTTTTTAAAATTGTAGAAGACCGAATCGTTTTCGAAGCAACGTAAGTCTCCAACGAAGTTTCCCCATTCGTCGCAAATGTGCATTCCAAGCTCCCAGTCATGACTAAAGTGGATATATCCTTCCATGAATCCGATATCATATAAGATCTTTCTCGAAACCTCATTTCTCGCATGTTGGATTGTACTGATTGTTCCATCGGGAAGCTCATAGTCCGAGATACTATCAATCAGTATTTCATAAGATTGATAATCTAGTGAATCATAATCAAAAGATGGATCACAAATTGGTCGATAGTTCGTTGAATATTCACTCGTGTTGTTGAAATCATACAATAATTGTAAAAATTTTAGATGATGCTGATAATTGTACACTTTACCTTCTTCGAAATAGAAATATTTGATTCCGGTACCCACAGGATAACTGTCTACTTCATAGAGTTTTAAGCCATCAAGAGTGATAGTATCTACAATCTCATTGACTACATAAGAAACTTGATCAAATTCAGGTCTGAATTCATAGGTCCATTTCGTGCCGATGTCCCATATCGGATTTTGTGTCTGACTTTTAGTTTGGTATAAAAATACTAGGAAAATCAAGATCAGCCCGTGTTTAAAAAGTCTCATGTTATAGTGTTAATAGTTTACATTTCTTCCTATCACTTCTCCCATTCCGACCTCAACAAAGAATAAATATCTACACTAATCAGCTTGTCATTTTTTATTTCACTTTCTCTCATTGTACCTTCGTAATGAAAGTTAATTTTATTCAAAGCGTTTTTACATTTGACGTTGTCACTTACCACAAAACCTTCTATACGATTTAGGTTTAAATCCTCAAAACCGAGTTCAAAAAGTTTGGGCATCACTTCTTTCATAATACCTTTCCCCCAATATTCTGGTAGTAACCAAAAACCAATTTCTGCTTTTCTATGATTTCTATCTAAACCATTATAACCGCCGGCACCACAGAATTCGTTGGTCTCTTTATCAAATACGCACCACCACATACCGGTTCCATTCTTTTTAAGATCGGCGTACCATTCCATTTGTTCTTTTGTTTCTTCCAGCGTGTCAAAATGAACATCATAAAATTCGGTTAAGGCGCGATTGGATAATCCTTTGTGGATGTATACAATGTCACTGTCGTTTACTTCTCTTAGAGTAAAGCGCTGGGTTTCAATCATGATTTTTTTAATATTTAACGTGTTACAACAACTCGTTGTGATTTCAAACCTGATTTAGTGTTTAACATTAATAGATAGTTTCCTATATCCAAATTTGATAAATCAATCGTATATCTTGAAGTATTGAGATGACCAAATCTTGCAACTCGGTTTCCAACAAAATCGTAGATATCCAAGCTAAGCAATTGATTTTGATCTGATAATTCAATGGTTAATTCATCGCTAGCTGGATTAGGAAATACTCTTATGTGAGGGTCACCAAAACTAATATCGTCATCAATTGACGTTACTTGCTGGTAAGCAAACCAAAAGAAAATCGTACTCTCTGTTGCCGGGGATACACATTCACCGTGATCAAAGGTGTCGCTTTTGTTTACTGCCACTAGGTCAACTGCTCCATTGGCATTCATCACTTCTTCCGCAAGGACAGCATTTTCCCAGAATACCTGATCATCGCCTTTACAATAGAACAGGCGAGTTGGTGCCTTTGGTGCCCAGTCATAGACATCGTTTCTCTTTAAGGCAGTTGGAACAGGATGATCATCTGCCGCCAAAATGTGAGGTAGAATAGAATCTTGTACCATAAATTTTGGTTTAACCGAACCATAATTGGTGTTGAGCAAATCGATCAATCGTTGATTCAATTCGAATAAGTCAATTTCTTCATTTCTGAATTCTTCCATATCTGGGATAAATTCAGGTTTGAAGATATCAGCAAGATCATAGTTTTCCATCAAGGTAGGGTAGGCTGTTTTCATCGAGATGGCAACATTCGCCAAATAGGCGACAAAAAAGTATTCATCATCTCCCAGGGTTGATTCAATCATTTTTTCAGAAACACTATAAGGTCCTGACATGTGCGAAGCCGCAGTGACCGTGAATTGATCGGAGTAATCTCTTTCTAAATACCAGTGAGCTGCCATCCCCGCATGTCCACCTTGAGAATAGCCAGTAATGAATAATTGTTCGTTCTTGTTGTAATCTAATGTTTCTCCTAAATCTTTTACTGCAATGAGCATATCAATAGCCGCATTGGCTTCTGATTCTGCATGAATATATGGGTGGGATCCAGGTGAATCACCCAAGCCTATAAAATCCGCGGCAGTGGTGATGTATCCCATACTTGCCAAAATCATGGGCAATTGATATCCGCCCTGCAAATTGGAAGGAACATCCTCTCTTGATCCCACTGTCCCATGCTGGTAAATTAAACTAGGAAATACTAAGTTTTCAAACACTGGAACAATTAATAGACCCGATGCAGTGTCCGGTTGGTTTACAGCATTTTTAGTCGTGTAAACGATTTTGTAGAAATCTACATCATAAGTTCCAAATCCATATTCATCTACAATCTCAGCTTTTGACTTACTACCTAAGAAATCATAACTGATCAATTCTTGAGAAAATAAGCTGTTTGTAATGAAGGAAATTAGAATAACTAGGATCAAATTTTTCATAATTCAAATTTTATTCAAGTTAATCATTTTGTTTAGAAATATAATTTTCTAC
Source organism: Saprospiraceae bacterium (assembly GCA_020629615.1). Classification (GTDB taxonomy): domain Bacteria; phylum Bacteroidota; class Bacteroidia; order Chitinophagales; family Saprospiraceae; genus JAHDCZ01. The sequence continues at coordinate 174 of JAHDCZ010000066.1, read as the reverse complement.
GAGAATTCTCAAGTAGGTCTGAAAATATAACTTTTACTTATTACTCACTAAAGATCGAGAATTGACAGAATTTCTCAAATCGTCTAAAATCCTCATCTTTCTCAACTATTCTTAAGCCTTATTTCCTAATTTCGCGTGATCGTTAAATTATATTGTATGTCCTTTACCCGATTC
>JAHDCZ010000211.1 GCA_020629615.1 Saprospiraceae bacterium | reverse complement strand
AAAGGTCAAAGGGACCTTCAAATTGCTGGATTTTTATTTTATAACCTTCCATTGACGGCAAAGGTATCAAGAGTTTTTAATAATTGATCAATCTGAGAAAAATTGTAATCGGTATTCTAAAAGATTTGATAAAAATTGAACGCCAAACAAATTTTAAATGTTCATCAGTTGGAAGTCTTAAAAATGGTTGCTCACAAAACACCATAATTTACAGGCAATTTTTTAGCTATTTTAAATGCAACAAATAATGTCAAATTTATTACACGAAGTTTCTAGACACCTTAATGACAAGGTAATTATTCAACTTTCAAAACAATTGGGTGCACAAGATCCCAATCAAGTAAAAAGAGCCTCACAAGGAATCTCTGAACTACTCTTAAATGCGATAGCCAATAATGCCAATCATTCACAGCGAGGAGGAGGATTATTTGGAGCTATTGAAAAAGATCACGATGGTGGTATTCTTGGTGACTTGATGAATGTGCTTGGCGGGCAAAAGAAAGTTCAAAATACGAGTACAATGAATGGTACTGGAATCGTAAATCACTTGCTTGGTAAACGCCAACTAGAAGCTGCTCAAATCATTCAGCAAATGAGTGGATTGGATATATTTAAATCTGGTGTATTAATGCAACTCATAGCTCCTGTTGTTATGGGTGTGGTTGGACAAACAAGGAAGTCCAATGGTCTTGATCTAGGAGGTCTTGCCAAAGTATTGATGGGTGGAGTTCAAAAGCAAAGTGGATCTCAGGGTGGTGGACTCAGTGGTGCTTTTGGAAAACTTCTTGACATGGATGGCGATGGCAGTATGATGGATGATCTATTGAATATTGGAATGAAAATTTTAAAGAAATAGAATTTAGAGTTTTTGGTTTTTAATCCAAAGAAAGCTCTTTGCCAAACGACAAAGAGCTTTCTCTATTATAACATATTGGATTTTCCTTTTAAGCACCTTCGAATGTCAGTGGCAAAACGTAAATCTTTTCGGATTTCAATTCATGATATTCCAATTCAAGATAATTTAATTTATACTTGATCACTTTGTCTAATTGTGGCGTATCAGTACTAAGAACCAACAATTCGTTTTGATCATTAATCGTAAATTTCATCATCACGGTAAGTGACTCTTTAATTTCGCTCATATCTATGTCCTGCAATTTCATTTTAATTTGTTCGGAATAACACTTTTTCTTTCCTCCATTGTCATCACTGGATTTTGCAGAATATCCCACACTAGTCATGGTGATTAAAAAGATGAACGACAATAAAATTGATTTTGAATTTCTCATAATCTTACACTTTTTTAAATTATCAAATAAACTAATTTTTAAAATGTTGCTTTCGTCATTTGCAATGTAAAATTATGGCTGTTTGAGAAGACCTGCTGTTTACAAGTTGCAAACGTGTTGTTAAAAAGCTGTTAAGCGCTTTCATCATTAATTGGCGACAAATTGATAAGCATTTTGAATATCATAATTAGACAAGGTCTATATTAGTGTGTGAGAAATGCTATACATACATCTGGTAGAACTTTAATTAGAACAACATTCATTACCCTCATAATATTTTTCAATGCTCATGTAAATGCTCAAAGTATTGAAGTTATTGGTGGTATGAATATCAATCACTTTTACGACCTGGGCACTTCTAATCGTCATAATTCTACTTCATATACCCAAGATTATGGATACACACTAAAACTTGTTTATAATGACATCCGCATTCGTAAACTTTCTTGGAGATTTTCTTTGGGATTTGATAAATATAAAGGTCATTTACTTTCAAGATCTGGAAGTTTAGGGGGAAGCAATACGATAAAGGCATCGGTTGAAAAATCAATCCTCAGTGTAGGAATATATCCATTCAATTTCAAAATTGCCAATTATCTTAAATTCAGTCTTGGATTAGAATTTGGGCGTTTAATCTCCGAAAGTTTTGAAGGAACCAGACGAGGTTATCACCTTGGAAATGTAAGCGGGTGGAACTACAACTTGAATGAAATTATTGATCAATTCAGCGAAAAAAACTACTTAGGTATACGAGCTAATCTTGCTTATGATTTCAAAATTAATGACCAATATATTGTCACTCCTCAATACTCATATTACCTTGGTTTTAATGATGAATTTGTTGCTGTAAAGTCAAAAACCAAATCGATGAGGCAAGTTTTCTCATTGGGAATAAAAAGAAAAATTCAATAATACCTTCCAAACAAATCAGTGATTATTTTGTAAGACGATCAACATTTTATAAACTTGACGGCTTATACTACCTTAGCTATCTACTACCATTCTAAAAAGAAAACCCTATGTACCATAAACTACTTCAACCCTTAGATCTAGGATTCACGACACTTAAAAACAGGGTATTGATGGGCTCCATGCATACCATGCTAGAAGAAATCCCAGGCGGAAATGTATTGGCTGCAGAATTCTATGCCGAAAGAGCTAGAGGGCAAGTTGGTTTGATAGTAACAGGTGGCATTGCCCCTAATGTCGAAGGTGGTGTTGCTGATGGTTCGGGAAAACTGACAAACTCAGAAGAAGCGGAAACGCATAAGGTTATCACGGAAGCCGTGCATCGCGAAGGTGGTAAAATTTGTCTTC
>JAHDCZ010000210.1 GCA_020629615.1 Saprospiraceae bacterium | reverse complement strand
CGGGAAAAGCTTTCTTCATCGCAGGGCGTATAAAGGGATCCATCCCAAAATTATCGTCAATATGCAAAAATCCACCAGCTAGTAAATAATTTCTTAAATTCTCAGCCTCTTGATTGGAAAAAACAACATTGCCATGCCCTGTCATATGAACAAATGGATAATTAAATAATTCTGCACTTCCGACTTCCACTGTGGCATAGTCAGGATCAAAATTAGTACCTAGAAATTTGTTGCAAAATCCACTCAAGTTAATCAAGGAGGTTGGATTGGAATACCAGTCTCCTCCCCCATTGTATTTTAGGAGCGCTAATTTTATACTGGGTTCGTCTTGAGTCATTGAAGTGCCTAATAAAAAACAAATTCCAAGAACTAGATGTGTTAATTTTCGCATCTCGAATATTTATAAAATAAATTTGGTCAAATATATTAAAATCACGTCAAAGCCCTATTCCTTCTTATTCCTCCAGTACAAACAATTTTAGAATGAGGGTAAGTCTATAAATCTATCACCTAATTCAATGAGGTAAATTTTATCAGAAAAGAGAATACTAGTTGTTTCAAGATACTTCTTTCCAATATCTGTCACAATTGGAATAGAATGATACAAGATCCAAACGCCTTTTTTTTGCTTAATTCTAAATTTTATTTCTTCCGTATTAACAGAAACAATTTCATTATAGGGATACAAGTAATCAAGATCTCCATTGTTATAAAAAGACAAATCCTTCTTATTACCTTTTAAGGTTTCAATCACATTTGTCTTTTCTTCATCAATAAGAGCAAAATTCAATTTCCTACCAATTATGCATTTTTCGTTTAATGTTACAACATCCGCTTTGGAAGGGTAATAATCCGAAAATCGATCAATTTCTTTCTGAATTAAGGCCTTTACTAAATCACTTCCATACTCCAAAAAATTATGTGAGTAAGAATCTAGATTGTAAGTAACTTTTTGATCAAAATGTGAATTTATATCCCCTGATTGAGATACTCTCATTCTACCTTGAATTTTCCATGCATCTTCATAAAAAAAGAGGTTTCGTATTATGAATAGAATTGAAGAACTATCCTTGGATAAATAAAATCTATTATTATAGCTTCTGTTAACTCTATTTTCTTGTTCTTGAAATGAAGTCCAAATATAATTGCTAAGCTCAAGGTCATCTTTTTGATAATCGTACTTTTCAACAAGCTGCTTTAGCTTATCAAACATAGTATTCATGTTGTTCTTTTGACGATTTATTAAAGAAGAAATTGTCTGTCCAGGTTTCAATGTTTCAAATCCCGTTTGGACTAAAAAGTTTATTTCTTTTTCGCTGGACAGAAAAGAATTATTAAAGCGATCAATGTCGTTCGCACGAACACTTTCTATCAGTTCTGAAACAATAGTCTGTGGAAAAACATTAAGGTCCATGGATTGAGCATTGGCATAAAAACCAAACAATCCTGAAACTAGTATAAATATATATTTTGTCATATTTCTTATATACTAGAACGATATTGAAAACTAATTATTTGAAATTACAAAACAAAAAATCTATTGCACTAATTCGGGCGTGACCACTCCCTTTGGTCGGGTCGGTCCATTTCGGGGTTCGCTATTCGCTCCGTCCTCTCGTCCCTCGACGACCGAAGCCCTACATACACCTCACGCGGATTGCATGACCAAATCAATAATTATCTAGCCTAAAGTGGATAGGAACTGTATAAAGAACATTCACTTGCAGACCTAAATGCCTTCCTGCACGCCATTCTGGCATACTTTCAACTAACTCCTTACATGCAATATCGGCATCGGGATGAATAGATCTTGCAATCCTAGTAAATTCTATTTGACCATTATTCTTAACAATGAATTGAACAACAGTAGTTCCAATAATTTCTTCTTCAATCACAACTTTAGGATATTCTATATGATCATATATATATTCTAACATTAATTCTTTGGCGCAAGTCTATCGTTCAGCATGTGTCCATTCTACTTTATCCTCGCATCCTGGAAATCGAGGCATTTCTTCAACTACTTTAAAAATTTCCCTTTTTACTGACTCTTCTGTAAACTCCTTTAAAGTCGTATCCTCATCATTGCTCACGGCAAAAATTTTATCAGATGCCGTATATTTTAATCGCAAAGTGTAAAATTTATCTTTCAGATTTTCAATATTTTGATCTGGTTTAAAAAGGTAATTATATTCTATTTCACTTAGAGCATTGCGAACAAACTTGCCTACATCCGAATTACTAGAAGGTTTCATGGTTTTGAATAAGCCTTTTTTGGAAATAATAAATTCAATAAGCACTCTGGCATTATATTCACTTATAAATTGCTTTCTATTCAGTATTTCTAAGATCAACAGATTGGCACATTGTTCTCCATTAGGGTTTTCAAGTTGATCACATTTCTCATGATAAAAAGACCAATCTTCTTGAGCCTTTAAACCCAAAAAGAAAAACATCACCAACAATAGTGCGACTAGATTTTTCATATTTCTTACGCTATTGATCAAATGTAACGAAAAATGGAAATAAAAAAGAGCTGCACTTTTCAGTACAGCTCCTTTTTATTTAGTGAAGATTTACTTTTGGAATAAATCCTCTAATCGTCGGTTAATG
>JAHDCZ010000209.1 GCA_020629615.1 Saprospiraceae bacterium | reverse complement strand
TGCGTAAATATCAAAAGATATGAAAGAAATCCATAGCTTATGACTACTTTAAGACTTAAGTTGATTAATCATTCAAAACTACAATGTTCAAATGAAACATGTTTTTCTTTTAGCTTTTAGTTTCTGTTTTTTACTCATCTCGTGTAAATCAGATAAAAATTCAGCAGATACCCATTCGACTGCAGTCGAAAATGATGAGAAATCATATAATAATTTACAAAGTTTTTTGAAGAGTACGATGGACGCCCACGGAGGGGAAGAAAACTACAAATCACTCGGAAGCATCCATTGGAGTCAAGCGGTGAGACTATTTGATACGCTTGGGATTGTGCGTAAAGAAAGGACAGAGTATGCTTATATCAATATCAAAAATAACTTAAAGGGAAATATTGCCTGGATAGATAGTAGTCTTGAACATCGCATTGATTACATACAAGGAAGTACTTATTATTATATTAATGGTTATCGATCGGGTATAGAGGACTTACATCAACAAGCTGGAGCTACTTATTTTACAACCTATTCAAGTGTCTTTGCGCCATTTAATTTGAGAACTTTTCAAACAAAACTTCAGGACAAAGGAATGGTCTCCTTAACTGACTTTGGCGATGTACGATTGATTGAAGGAAGGGATCCATTACAAGGATTAATGTCAAAGGGATCAAGTAAATTGAAATATTATTTTAATCAAAATGATCAATACGTGGCGATGGAAATTGATTCTGGAGAGGAGATTTTGCGGATGTTTCATGAAGGATTGCTTCTTTATAAAGGGCTCAAATTGCCAGAGAAAACGACGAGTTATTTGATAAGTTCGAAACATGAAAAGCCAATTAAATTATCCGAAATCGAATATAATTATGGGGATAGATAAACCAAATTACATTTTTATTGTTTAACTTTTTATACCAAAAGATTAAACAATAAAATAGACTACAAATCGAAACTAACTTGAAAAAAAAGGTTGTCATATTAGGAGGAGGTATCTCGGGCTTAGCTTCTGCTTCTTTTTTAGCTCAGAAAGGTTATCAAGTACAATTGGTCGAAAAAAATGATCAATTGGGTGGACGCTGTAGAACTTTTTCTGCCAAAGGATTTGAATTTGATATGGGGCCGAGCTGGTATTGGATGCCTGATGTTTTTGAGCGTTATTTTGAGCAATTTGGTAAAAAGGTTTCCGATTATTTTGATTTGGTTCGATTGGAGCCTTCATACAAGGTCTATTTTAAGGATGAAGAGGTCGATATCCCGGCGAATTATGATCAACTCAAAGCTTTGCTTGAGAAATGGGAGCAAGGTGCAGGTCCCAAACTAGATCAATTTTTAAAAGAAGCCCAAACTAAATATGAGATTAGTATGTCCGATCTCGTCTTTAGACCCTCACTCTCAGTGATGGAATTTGCAAATCTTAAAGTGTTGAAATCTCTTTTTTCAATGGATCTATTGAAAAGTTTTGAAGGACATAGTAAAAAGTTCTTTAAGCATCCAAAGATTTTACAACTGCTAGAGTTTCCAATACTTTTTCTGGGAGCAACCTCTGATTCGACGCCAGCATTGTATAGTATGATGAATTATGCGGACATTAAACTAGGCACGTGGTATCCAATGGGTGGAATGTATAATATCATCAAGGCCATGAAATCTCTAGCAGAAGAATTGGGTGTTGAGATTGTGACGGACTCGGAAGTTCATTCTTTGGAGACTTCTAGTAAAAAAGTGAAAAGTGCAAAAAACGGCACGAAAGAATTTGTAGGCGATGTTTTTGTGGCGTCTTGTGATTATCATCACGCCGATCGAGTACTGTTGAAAAATGGATCAAGTAATTATTCTGAAAAATATTGGGATAAAAGAAAATTGGCGCCTTCCTCTTTATTGTTTTATGTGGGAGTAAATAAAAAGATTGATGGTTTGCGACATCACAATTTATTTTTTGATACGGATTTTAGTGTCCATGCCAAGGAGATATACGATCATCCGCAATGGCCAAGCAAACCATTGTTTTATGTTTGTAATCCATCCAAAACGGACCCAGATGTAGCTCCTGAAGGGTCTGAGAATCTGTTTATCCTTATGCCTTTGGCACCAGGACTAGAAGACACAGAAATGTTAAGAGATAAATATTATCATATGATTATGGAACGACTTGAGTCCAGATTAGGGACTGCAATACGTCCAAATGTCATTTACAAAAGAGCTTATTGTCGCAAGGATTTTGAATCCGATTATCATGCTTATAAAGGAAATGCTTACGGTTTATCGAATGTTTTAATGCAAACAGCTATATTAAAGCCAAGGATGAAACACCGAAAACTAGAAAATCTATATTTTACGGGTCAATTAACGGTTCCAGGACCCGGAATGCCTCCTTCTTTAATTTCTGGAGAAATCGTAGCAGACTTAATTGAAAAAGAACACGCATTATGAAAAGCCTATACGATTCCGTCAGTTATGACCTGAGTAGTCATCTTACAAAAAGTTACAGTACCTCCTTTTCGATGGCAATATTGTTGATGCCAAAACAGCTTAGACAGAAAATTTATGCGATCTACGGTTTTGTACGAATTGCGGATGAGATTGTGGATACTTTTCATGGATATGATCAGGCGCATATGTT